>NZ_LIWS01000005.1:0-125995 GCF_012978835.1 Campylobacter sp. RM16190
CAACTCTTAAACCAGAGAGTATACCGCATGGTAAATGTTTCAATCCCCTAAAACGGGGAAGCTCGAGCGAAATAAATTTACGCCACGGTTTGAGAGTGAATATAAGAAGGTTTCAATCCCCTAAAACGGGGAAGCTCGAGCGAAATTTATTAGCACTTTAGACGATAGTCTAAATGCTATATTGTTTCAATCCCCTAAAACGGGGAAGCTCGAGCGAAATCGGTATTCTGTCCAAAAGTTGGTAGAGATACCGTGACTAAAATGTTTCAATCCCCTAAAACGGGGAAGCTCGAGCGAAATTAAACAGACGCAAAAAAGAGGAGGAGATGACAATAGCGGATAAAGTTTCAATCCCCTAAAACGGGGAAGCTCGAGCGAAATCTGAATTACAAGATGTAGATCCTTTTGATCCTAACGTTTCAATCCCCTAAAACGGGGAAGCTCGAGCGAAATAAAACAATTGACACTACTATGGATAGTAAAACTACATACTATCGTTTCAATCCCCTAAAACGGGGAAGCTCGAGCGAAATAATATACTCTGAAATTCGCAGAAGGCGATTTGAAAAATTCCGTTTCAATCCCCTAAAACGGGGAAGCTCGAGCGAAATCGCGTTTACGTTAGAAGTTGCGGTTAAAACCGCCATTAGGGTGTTTCAATCCCCTAAAACGGGGAAGCTCGAGCGAAATTATGGCCCACCACCAAAACATGGTGAACCAAAACTTCGAAAGAGTTTCAATCCCCTAAAACGGGGAAGCTCGAGCGAAATCGAAGATCAAATCGTAGCGTTGGAAAACGCGATAGAGACTAAAGTTTCAATCCCCTAAAACGGGGAAGCTCGAGCGAAATACGTTAACCTAGGGGAGAGCCTCCTATGATGATTTTTAAAATATATATGTTTCAATCCCCTAAAACGGGGAAGCTCGAGCGAAATAAAAGGGTTGAAGATAGCTTTAAGGATACAATGCAGGATATGTTTCAATCCCCTAAAACGGGGAAGCTCGAGCGAAATATCTAATCTAAGATATCTAGGTGCGTCTGTAGTTGAAAAAAAGTTTCAATCCCCTAAAACGGGGAAGCTCGAGCGAAATTATCCTCTCATTCTACCTGGTGATGATGTTGAACTAACTGGGTTTCAATCCCCTAAAACGGGGAAGCTCGAGCGAAATGGTAATTTAATAGGCAGCCAAATTAAGGCGGAGCTTAGTTTCAATCCCCTAAAACGGGGAAGCTCGAGCGAAATAATAATAAACCGGAAGGTAAAGGTAATAGTATATTAGTTTCAATCCCCTAAAACGGGGAAGCTCGAGCGAAATAATGGAACTACACTTACAATCTGCTGCACAAGCACATCAGGCGTTTCAATCCCCTAAAACGGGGAAGCTCGAGCGAAATAAACTTGTCATGGGCAATGACGGAGAAATCCGTTTGGATGTTTGTTTCAATCCCCTAAAACGGGGAAGCTCGAGCGAAATTGAGTATGATGTTTATACCTTGACCGAAGTGGAGTGTTTCAATCCCCTAAAACGGGGAAGCTCGAGCGAAATAAATGTTTATTAACATAAAGACACAAACAAGCGAGGGAACTCGGTTTCAATCCCCTAAAACGGGGAAGCTCGAGCGAAATTACAATATTTGGAATGGTAAATATTGAAAAAGATGTGGAGGATATGTTTCAATCCCCTAAAACGGGGAAGCTCGAGCGAAATTATTGATACAAATTTTGAGGATATTGAGCATATTGAACATCAAGTTTCAATCCCCTAAAACGGGGAAGCTCGAGCGAAATAGAATAAGGATACAAAATTAATACAAGGAGTATAAAAGTTTCAATCCCCTAAAACGGGGAAGCTCGAGCGAAATTGACCTTGTAATACAAGGTCTTGAGTCAAATGGCAGGTTTAAAGTTTCAATCCCCTAAAACGGGGAAGCTCGAGCGAAATCATCCTCGACGGAGTCGGGGATGGAGAAATAGCTATGGCTGTTTCAATCCCCTAAAACGGGGAAGCTCGAGCGAAATGATCAAGTTTTCGTTACTCGTAACGATCTTGATAACAAATACGTTTCAATCCCCTAAAACGGGGAAGCTCGAGCGAAATAGTGTAAAAGAAATCAAAAAGGTCACTGACAAAAAACGTTTCAATCCCCTAAAACGGGGAAGCTCGAGCGAAATAAGTTGGGTAACTGAAGAAGATTTCTTCGAAGTTGACCCTAAGGTTTCAATCCCCTAAAACGGGGAAGCTCGAGCGAAATAGGTGGATGATAGCCAAAGCCGCCAAATTGATAATCTTAATGTTTCAATCCCCTAAAACGGGGAAGCTCGAGCGAAATTATAAAGCCTATGAAGCTCTTACAGCTGATCAAGAGCTGGAGAGTTTCAATCCCCTAAAACGGGGAAGCTCGAGCGAAATTGGCAGCCATCGCCTGGAAAGAGACTAACTTCGGTAAAATGTTTCAATCCCCTAAAACGGGGAAGCTCGAGCGAAATCCGCTTAATCTAAATAAAAAAAGGTGGGCCAATGGGAAAAATTGTTTCAATCCCCTAAAACGGGGAAGCTCGAGCGAAATTAATAGGTTGAACATTAGCTGTTCTTATTATAGGCTGGACATTTTGTTTCAATCCCCTAAAACGGGGAAGCTCGAGCGAAATAGCCAATAAAACGCATTAAAATTAACAATGAGTTTTTAAGGAACTATTTGTAAACGGCATTATATCACAAAGAGCCAAGAAGTTCGAAAATGCAGTGAAAAACATTTTCCAAATTTGAGGTATTTTGCTTATAGTTACATTAAAGTATCGATAAAAAGCATATTTGCAATAGCTAAAAAGTTCGAAAATATAAAATAAAATTTAACAAAATTGTGCTTTTTCGAAATTTATAGCAAATTTAGATAGGTTAAAAGCCGTAAAATTGAGTTTTTAAAAATTGAGTTTAGACAAAAATACGCAAATCTAGGTTTTGAAAATGTAAAATTTCGGATTTTCGAATATATTTATACTTAAACCAATATAAAATATCGATTAATGGGTAGGTTTGAAATTTTAAAAAGTTCGAAAACCTTTTGCGGATAAAAAGGTCTAGATGTAAGTATCAAGTGGATTAAAAATTTTGCCTTCTCCTAGACTTTCACTTTTAGCCAAGCAGGTTTTGCATATACGATAAAACAGCACTTTATCACTTTTTGGCTCTATGAGTTTTAAAATTTTAGACTTAATGAGATGATAATCGCTTTCTTTTATATCAAGTTCAAAAACCGAGTAGTTTGCCCTGACGCCGTAACTTTCCAGTAAATTTGATACCTTATTTCTGCGTTTATTCGAGCGTATATCGTAGCATATTATTAGATTCATTGAAATCTCGCTATGAAAGGTTTGTATTTTATATTTTCAGAAACGCAACGCTTGAGCGCGTATGCCTGTTTGGTTATGATGTCTTGAGTCTTTATCTCTTCGCTTCTAAATGTAGTATATGCAAATAGTTTTTCATTGACGTTTTTAGTGATATTACGCCTAGTATCGACGCTTAATAACCCGTCTTTGATGTCAAAAGGCTCATTTTTGTTTATCATAGATATTATTGCACGATCAACTATAAACGTCCTAAACTCTTCTATTAAATCAAATGCCAAAGTGGGCTTTTGCTCGTCTAATGCATGTAAATATGAGACGTGAGGAGAAAGACCCGCTGCGACTATGGACTTTAAGACTTTAGAGTAAAGGATAGCGTAAGCATAGTTGAGAGCCGAATTTACAGTATCAGTCGCACCCTTAGTAATACGTCCGGAAAAGCCAAATTTATAATCAATAGCCTTTGCGATAGCCTGCCAGTATGAATTGGCACTTGTGCCTTCATATCCCATAAGCTCCGCTGTGGAGGAAGATGTAGGTATAAAATTTTTTAAAATACCTTGCATGGCTTCTATTTCGCTATCTAAAATTTTATGGTATTTGTTTAGATATTTTAAATAGTTGATTTGATTTCTTACCTTACCGATAACGAATTGCTGGGCTATCCTAAGTGATTTTTTAGTTTTTATAAGCGAAATTTGAGATGCAGCTGTTTTAGTTATAGAGCTATTTGAAGTAAATAGTGTAGCATAGCTTAAATTTGTCTTTTCATCTATAAAATCTATAGGAATTTTCTTTTTAGAACACTCTTTGATGACGGACGAGCTTATAGAAGTGTCTGCATTTATTATAATTTGCAAAATTTGATTTATAGGAAATTTATGTTTTATCTTGCCATGCTCTTTGAGAACAAATTTGCCTTGAGAAAGAGCTAAGAAATAAAACGGAGTAGTGATATGAATAAGACTACTATGCGAGAAATTTTTAAGATACTCGCGCTTTTTGGCTTCTAGTGTGTTTTGGACAGATTTTATGCGAGGCTGCTTGGCGTTTTTGTAGTAGGACAGGAGTTTTGATTTTTTAAGCTGCTGGGTTAGAGGATAGGGAAATTCCAAATTCACAAGCTCGTTTACCAATGTTTGTTTGTCGGTAGTTTTTATAAATTTTCTAATTAAATTTGTAACCGTTTCATCAAAATGCCTTATAAGCCTATCTTGTTGGGATGGTGAAAGTAGCTTTAGTTTGATACTTTTTAAATGAAATATGTAGGAGTTTAAATTCTCTATACTCTCTTTTATAGTCGGTTTTCTAATTTGGGATGAGAGTTTTTTAAGAGTAGATAGAAGCTTTTCTTCGGATATGCTTAAATTTGCTCCCTTAAAATTTACACCCAAGAATGTAAATTCGCTATTTTGATCATGTATAGCAGTTTTGGTTTCATTTATAGATAGCTTGATGGTGGATAAAAAAGCTTTAAGCTCGGCTAGGATTTGTTCTGCACTCTCTTTAGAACTGCATAAAATAACAAAATCATCTGCATATCGCACAAAATCGATGGCTTTTGAGTGTAAAAACATATCCATTTGATTTAGATATATATTTGAAAGCAGCGGGCTTAAAACATCCCCTTGATGAACGCCTTTAGCGTGAGATAGATAGTCAAATTTAGAAAAAATACCGTTTTTTATCCAAAGTTCAATGAGTCTAATGATACGTGAATCCTTAATGTGATTATTTAATATCTCAAGCAAAAAATCATGATCTATAGTTTCAAAGAAATCTTTTATGTCACTTTTAATAGCATATGTATAGGTTTTTAGAAAATCTCTTGTGCGATAAATTGCGTTAGTATATGATTTACCGCTTCTATAGGCATAAGAGCAATTTGAAAAGCCTTTGTCAAAATATCTTGAAAGCTCGGATATAAGTATGTTTTGTATAAATTTGTCTTTTAATGACGGAATCGCCAATTTTCTAAGTTCATCCTTGTTTTCTTTGGGTATAAAAGCTCGCTTTAAGGGTTGAGGCGAATAAGAGAAGTTAAAAATTTCACCCCTCAAGTCCTCATAAAAAGATGCGGTGCAGATATCATCTATGTTCAAACCATCAAGTCCAAGTGATGTTTTCTTTAGTCTTTTTAGGGCTAACTCATAAGCATTTTGAGTAAATATATCCTCCAGATTAAGCTCAAACACAACTATTTCCTTTACATATTTATTATAAATCAATATGAGTTAAATTCGCTCCACTTTCATCTTGCCAAGTCCAAATGTTGTGCTTTTGCCAACATTTATTAAAGTGGCAAGTTCTAGTAATCTAGCGGAGCGTTCATCAAGCCCATAAACCCTCATATCTCCCATAATGCCACCAAATTGCATTTTTGTTCTTTGGCGATTTGAATATCGCTCGAGATCATAAAACTTAAAATTTTGCTCGAATTTATCAAATTTCACTTCAAATTTATCCATATTAGTATCCGTTAGTTCGCCAAATCTCATTGCTATTTGCCTAATAAACGATCTAAAATCAAGCTTTGATCTAACATAGCCGTTTTTTTGCTTAATACGAATCGTGGTTAAAGCGGTGATCTTATAGTTACCAGAAGGAAAACTTGGCGAAAAAACAAGAGTGTGATCGGATGAGTTGATAGACTCTTGAGGCGATATAGTTGTGTCATTTATAGTTAAATTTTTAAATTCAAATTTTTGCCTAGGCATGCCAAAGCCTATCTGACACATATTTTCTATTGCAATAATAACATGAGGCAAGTATGATGTGGCATGATCGAAAAGTAAAATTTGAAAATCAAAGCTGTGCGAGTTAAAATCTATATCAAGTATAAATTTGGGCGATTTTGAGACATTTTCAAAAAACTCAGCATATATACACTTGTCAAAATAACGACAATTTTCGCAACTTGCATCAACATAGGGACAAGTAGCCTGTCTTAAGCCTCTACCAAAAACACCTCTTATAGTAGAGCCAGTAAATGCATGAGTAGGTTTTATGCTAATGCCTTTTACGCCAATAGTTAGATATTTGATCATTATTATTCGCTTGTAAAATTTAATGTTGATTATACTGTAAAATAATTTTTCATGCTAATATAAAAAGTATTACGGTGTGGCAATACTTAAGTGCAATTGAAATAAAAGGCGATTGGCGACATTGTAGTAATTTATTGACGGTTTTTTTTGGAAATTTTAACGCTTAGTTTATAAGACAAAATAGAAACTAACACTATATCAGCCATTATTTTAGGGCTAGTAAGCATTGCTATAAGTGGTATCATTTTATATCCTTTCGATGTTTTTGTTTTCTTGTGTATATTTTTTTGGACTTTACAACTCTTGATCGCATACCAATCTCTCTTTTAATATCGGCCAATATATTCAAATCTCTCTGTTTAAATTTCATTTTACCCCTATCTTTTCATAATTTTTGACAAGAATCTATATACTGCAAATGCCGTAGTAACCGCTCTGATAATTCTTTGTGCTAAAATATATATTGCATTTTATCTCCTTTGGACTACTTAATAATTTACTTTTTAATAATACCAATTGATATATTTCCAAATTATATACCGGCTATACCACATAGATTACAGCTGCATCATTTTGGGATAATTTATTTTTTAGTATGTTTAATTACCACTTCTAAAACTTCTGCCACAATCTCTAATATTTTAACAATGTCCATTTTATCTCTTTTTTTTAATTTGTTTAGGAGAATTGTATATTATTATTTGGACACCATTTGACATTTTATAAATGAAAATTTATAAATTTGTTAAAAAAGACAATTTGTAATATAACAAAATAAGATAATATGTAGTTTTTGTTATCGTAATAATATTTTGTCATACAATATTGCAAAAAACAATCAAGATGATACATTAAGCATATTTACAATAATTAACCTTATGATAACATTTATATCTATTTTCAATTACTATAGAATCAATCAAAACTCTTAATATGCTATAAAATATTTTAAATTATATATCAAAATAGTTTAAATATTAAAAAATAACTATATTAATTAAACTGCTAATCGATGCAATGTGTATTTTTTAAAATAAAAGCAATTAATCTTTTGATTTTAAAAATTATATTTTTTAACTTAATTTTTTTATAAAGTAAATTTTATTTTTTTGATTTTTTGGATTATATCTATATATAACTTTTATATTAGATTCTTTATCAATACTAAAATTCATCAGATCTTTGCCTTGTATATAAAAATCTTTGCCCAGAAAGCCAAATGCAGGATTTAAATCCGAAGTATAATTTATATTGCGATATTGAACTATTTTTCCATCTATCTTGTATGACAATTTTAAAGAACCTATTATTATTTTAAATGGGCTTTCTACTTTAAAATCTCCTATACTCTTACCGGATTTTTTTATTTCTGATATTACTGGCTTATCATTTATAAATTTAAACTCAAAGCAAGATAAAAGATCTGTTTCTTTTACTATTTTTAATTGTTTTTTATTTATCTTAAAATCTTTATCACTAAAATTAGTAAAACAGTAATACTCTTTTTTCGTATTGTTGTCTAAATATTTATTATAAAAAAGACACTCAACAACTTTGATATCAGAATATAAAAAATTACTTAATCTATCTTGTGTACTTTTATAAAATTCGTAGTTACTTTTTGTACTTTGAGCGTTTTTTACAAGATCATAAAGCTTATAGAAATTAGAATCCAAATTTTTATTTTTTGTATTCTTATAACGCTCAAGTTCATATTTTGAATTTTCATAAAGCCCCTTTTGTATCAAAAGTTCGGCCAGCTTAAGTCTTATTTTGATAACATAAATATCCTCATTTTTTTGCATCAACGCCTTAGAGTACATACTAATGGCAAGATCTATATCGGCTTGCTTTACAAAATCACCAAATTCACTCCAGTAGTAGGATGTCTTGGATATCTTATCATGTAAATTTTTATAAATTTCTATAGATTTTTTAGTGTCTCCTATTTTGTGAGATAATTGTGCAAAATCTCGGCCAAACCATTGGTCATAAGACATAATATTAAAAGCATGAGAGCAAAATTTAACAAGCCATGAGATGTTGTAGTTTTTGTATTCTTTTTTTATAAAATTGTCTATTGCGATACGTAAGGCTCTTGATACAAGCGATGGGTATTGTATGATTTTTCCATCATTGCTTTTAAATTCTTTAGCAATATAATCATCGTTTTGAAAAAAATTCACATTCCACAATTCAAGAAATTTTACAAAATCAATTGATCCTGGATTATTGTTCTCAAATTTTATACAGGCATTTAATATTACCGAATGCAATATAGACGGCCTATTGTTTTTTAATTTTAGATATTTATATAAAAAATACTTAAAAGTATTAATTTTTATATTTTTTTCGTTAGATATATATCTATAAATAGCCCATCCAAAAGCCTCACTTTCTATATCATTAAAGCTACTCTGATCCAAGCTTTCGAAAATTTTAATAGCATCTAAACACTTATTTGCTTTACTAAGGGAATTTGCAAGTTTAATCTTTTCAAATTTCGGCACAAGATCACAGTCATTGGTTGAATCATCAAAATTTATTGATTGTCTTACTTTATTATTAAAGTATTTATCTGCGCTTAACATAATTTTATTTGACTATTATGGATTTTATCATCCCAGAAAGCTGGCTATCGCCCGATATGTCAATGCAAGTACTAAAACAACCTTTTTTATTAAAATAAAAATCTAAAATACAAATCATATCATCTTTCCTAAACATATATCTTTCATTGTATTGAAGATGTTTTATGTTTATTATTTGTATATTGTATGGTTTTATTGCTTCATTTAAATTTTCATAAAAATCTCTTAAAAAATCTTCTTTAAACTGAAAATTATTAACTTCAGAACGAGCATCTAAAATAGATTTTTCTAGTGGACATAATAGCGGTTGTATCGTTTTTGAAAGAATATTTTGTTCAATAAATAAAATTTTACTTATTTGATTTTTTGAGTTGTAATTTATATTTACTCTGGATGTTTCATTATCAAAACCTAGTGTATATTGCTCACAATATTGATTATGAACAATGTCTAATATTGATATATTTTTAGGCTTTAAAATTTTAGCTATTTTAATATAAATTTGATATTGTATTTGTGTTTGGAAGCTTTCTTTTGGGAATATAAGTTCATCTGTTTTAATATCTTCATCGACTGCTGCATTAACAGGTATCACAATATTGTTGTTTGAAATTTTTATATTTGAGAATATTCCAACATGTGGCTCATCCAAAACATAGAGATTGCAAGACGCCCTTGTAATGGCTGTATACAACCATCTAAAATAATCTTGACTTAAAATGCTCTGATGACTTTTACAGTTTAAAAATACATTTTTCCACTCACTACCCTGAGCTTTATGGCATGTTATGGCATATCCAAATTTAACTCTTAGTGCATTAAAATAAGGATCTGATTTTAATGCATCTTTCCACTCTTTTGTATTTGGCTTAAGATTTTTATGTCTCATAATGAAATCAACATAAATTGCCTTATTTTCGTCAGAACTAAGGTTCGGCTGCTCTGAATATAGTAGATTTTCTATAATCTTACATTTTACACGTACCGGAGTGCTGTCAATATCATAAAAAAGTATAACTACGTCTTTAAAATTTATTTTAACATCTATTGTCCTATTTTTAGTAACTATATGCCTTGTTTCAGTTTCTGATAATATGTCTTCTATAATACCGAAATCTCCATTTGATATAAAAATTTCATAATTAGCATTATTCATCAAGGACATTATTTTATCTCCAACCCTAATTTCATGTTCACTACCTGGAAAAAGAATTTGACGAATCCTGTCATTATACTCTTTAACACTTGCATTAGAGTAGGCTATTACCATAGTTTGATGATCTATCTTTTTATTTGTTATATCAATATATTTTTGCGCAAAATTCTCATGTTCAATATGCTCAATATCCTCAAAATTTGTATCAATATCAAGCTGATTAAAAACTTTCTTTTGAAGAGATTTTCTTATAGGTAAAGTATTTTTAAGTATCCCACTATCGTCTTTTTGCCTAACAACATCTTTAAGTTCAAACTCTTCAATATCAAAGCCAAAATTTTCTAAAATATATTTTTTATCCAATGCCGGTGAAAAATTCATACCAACTGGTAGAAGTTGTGCGTTATCCCCTATAAAAACAACCTTTTTTCTATGGTCGCTACAATCAAGATTAATATAATGCATAAAATCTTTTAATAGATATCCACTGCCAAATCTTATAAATTCCATCTCACTATAAATATCCGATATCATAGAAGCTTCATCTACTATATATAAGGTATCGCTCGGGTTTTCATTAACAGCGAGTGAATAGTAGAATTTAAATGTTTTGTCTAAAATATCTTGATATTCAACAATGTCTTTTGTGGTATATATTGTTTTGTGTATAGTATAGGCTCTGCTATTTGTTTTTTTGGCTATAACTTTTGCTGCTTTGCCTGTAGGTGCGGCCAAAATATACGATCTCTTAATATAAGCTAAGTATTCTGTTAATCCTTTTGTTATAAAAGTTTTACCTGTACCTGCGTAACCACGCAATAAAAATACTTTATTATCTGACTTTAAAAATAATTCCAGCTTTTCAACAAGTTCTATTTGGGATTGAGTTAAGTCATATCTTTTAAAAAAATCTGTCAAAGTTATCATAATGATCCTTTATATTAAATTTTGTATTATAATATGTTTTAAACAGCCAATTTTACAGTTTTATATACTTTCTAATTTTTATTGGTTTAATATTAAGATATATAATAGACACAATATGTCAAATTTTATAAAAAATATATTTTTAAATAAGTTTTTTAATTATAAAACAGAATATAATACTATTTAAATCATTCTCTCCAATTTAACAAGCAACTTCACTAAATTTACAAGATCTGTAATCATAGCGTAATATCCTGTATTAATCTCAGTAATATTCCAATTATATTTTTAGCACGATCTTTTGTCTAGTCTAGCATATTATATATAAGATTATTACAAATTATATAGTAGCACTTCATCCGACTCCTAGTTTACTACTTAGTTTTATCTTTGTTCAGACACAAATTAAAAAATAACCTTGGATTCTTTTTAGAAATTTGTTAGAATTGGGAAAATTTTTCGGACTAGAAAGGTAGATTCTTTTAATATTAAAAAAGCTTGCAAACACCTATTTAACAGTTATTTTATTTTTTAATCTATGGTGTCCCTATCTCCCGGCCACTTATTATTTCCATAATATATAATTTAAAAAATCCAAAAAATACTTTTTATAAAAATAAGAACATAATATGCTGATAAATTTCATCCAAAATATCTCGCCTTCAATAAATTCTAATAATATTTTTAAATATAAAATTTTATAAAAATGAAATACCAAAAACGAATTATTGTATAATTTTCAAAAGGATCTTATTTGTGGTATAGAATTTTGATACGGCTAAAAAAGCCAAGTAATACATTATGGGCTATGCCTACGATTGGTGCTGCCGTGGCTATAATATTTGCTTTTATGGCTTTTTTGGGTACTTTCTACTTGCCTCCGCAACTTTTACCTGATATAAAGCGAGATCTTTTGCAAAGCCTACTTGATATTATAACCTCAAGTATGCTTGCAGTCATTACTTTTTCACTCTCCATTATGGTTTCGGCATTTGCCAGTGCATCAGCAAATGCTACTCCTAGAGCTACGGAGCTAATTATGGCTGATGATGACACGAGACTAACGATAGCTAGTTTTATCTCTGCTTTTATATACGCAGTTATTGCAAGAGTAGCTTTGGGGTTAGAATATTATGGTCAAAACGGAAGATTTATACTGTTTGTAAGCACAGCTACGGTTCTTGTATATCTCATATACACATTAATAAAATGGGTTCATACACTCTCACATCTTGGTAGACTTGGAAATACTCTTGATAAAATTTATAAAGCAACCTCAAAGGCTATGAATAATTACAGCATAAATCCAAATTTAGGAGCCTGCTGGAGGCCAAACGATAAAAAGCCAGATTTTATACTTAACTCTAAAGATACAGGGTGTTTAACGCATATAAATTTGAGTCACTTATATAATCTATCCAAAAAATTAGAATTTAAAATTTTTATCAATACGAGACCCGGGGATTATATCATCAAAGGAGATGAAGTAGCATTTTTATACTTTGATGAGGTAGTAAATCAAAATACGCAAGAGATAGAAAAAATATGTGCTCAAATTTATGAAACTATCGTTATTGACACCCAAAGAAGTTTTGAACAAGATCCTAGATTTGGATTTATAGTGCTTAGTGAGGTTGCTCAAAAAGCCCTATCTCCAGCGATAAATGATCCAGGAACAGCATTTAGTGTGTTAAATTTAATTGCAAGATTACTACTTGAAGATTATGATTTGCAAGATAAAGACAGGGATTACACCTACGATCGAATCGGTATAAAAGATATTAATGTTAGTGATTTTATAACCCAGAGCGTAGATGCTATAGCACGCGACGGTGCTTTAAACGTGGAAGTTGCTCTGAGGGTTCAAAAAACACTTTTTGCAATATATAAAAATAGCAAAAACAAGATTTTAAAAGAAACATCAAAAACTCAAGCAAAAAACGCCATGGATAGAAGTTTAAGTGTTCTTCTAAGCGATTTTGACAAGACTAGACTAAAGGAAAAATATATAAAATTTTTTGAGTAAAAGATATATCAAGTACTTTTTAAAACATACAAAAAAATGATAAAAGTCGCCTAATTAATCCCCACTACATATAAAAAAGGTAAACAGATCAAAAAGGCAACAAAATATCGCAAATAAAATACTAGATAAAAACAGTGGCAGAGTAGTTATTGTGTCAAGAATTTAAAGGGTCTAAAGCAATTAGTTTTTTATTTTCTTTGATATCTTTAATTATTGTTACTTTTTCTTCACTAATTTCATTTTCTTCAAAAATCTTAACATCCTTGTTAAAAGCCAAAAAAGCCTTTATGGCGTTTAATGTATCATTATTGACATTTTTTAATGTAACGGTCATTTGTTACTCCTTTTATTTTTAATAATATTTATTATAAGAAAAAACATCTGAATAATAATTTAAAAAATCGCTATTATGTAGCAAAACACACAAGACTTTCATTACAAAAGAGGCTAAAATTCTGTCATAGTTTTTAAATAAGAGATATTTCTTTTTAAGCTATAAAATATTTACTGTAAAGAATCTATTATAGCAGTTCTTGAAAGGCTAGAAGCGGAGTAGAGTCTCACTCAATATCGGCTCTTGTATCTAAATACTCCGAAATTAAAGAACAGATAAAATATTATCAAGAGATTGTATCTATTTTGCAAGATGAACTGTCTGTTATAGACAAAGCCATTATAATATTTGATCCAAACTATAATATAAATGAGATAAAAACTAAAAAACATTACCAACAATAGGCGTTTTTCTCGTGGAGAGCTTAGTGAATGTCAAGGGTGGCCGTAAGGCTATCTACGAGCTTTTTGAAAAAAAGCGACGCCCTTGATCGTTTTTTGAGAGAGTGCTACGATGTCCCGGCAGGGAAACGGAGGAAAGTTCGATATTTAGCCAGCGGCGAACCCTTGCTACTTTGGCTGCGTAGCAGGCAATAGTACCAGCGGGGGGCAACGATATCGCCAAAGGCGATGAGTGTAGCGGCGGTCTTTTGGCTGAGAGCGGTAATTTCTCTTGTTCCAAAAAACTCTAGTATATTATAGATATATTAGAGTTTTTACTTGCTTCATAATTCTATATTATACGTTAAGAAGAAGTAAAGTTTTCTATCATTTTTCTATCATTATGAATAAATCATATAGATTGCTAATCGTATTATCAAGAGTTTTAATAATAATCTTATTACAACTGCACGCTCGTTACATCTAGTAGTTTTTGCATAATCAATTATTTCTGATAAAAAGCATACATTATTTTATAAAATTTTTTCATACTTTAAGAAAATTTATTGCAATATCTTAAAAAATTTCAATAGAAAGGAAAATGCTAGGCTAGTGTTCAAAAGCACTAAAAATAGGGTATTATTGGTGTCAAGAGAGAGACTTGAACTCTCGACCTCCGGCTTATGAGACCAGCGCTCTAACCAGCTGAGCTACCTTGACACTTATTTTAGTTAGAAATGCGCATTATATTACACTATTGCTTATATGGATATAAATTCTGCATTTTTTTTGTCACAAACACTGATAATTGATTCACTAAAATATATATCATAAGCTACTACTTATAAATTTTCTGTTATAATTTTTGCTTTTATAGACAGGTGTCCGAGTGGTTGAAGGAGCACGCCTGGAACGCGTGTAAGGTTAATAGCCTTCGTGGGTTCAAATCCCATCCTGTCTGCCACTTTACTAATACAAAACAAATTTATATCGTATTTTCAATTTTTATTTATCTTTATTTAATATTTTATAAGAGTAAATTTAATAAAATTAATAAAAATAAATCCACACAATAATAAAGACCGAAAGTCATTATTGCGTATAGAAAGGTGCAATTATGTTTTTTGGAAACAAAAACACACAAGAAATAGAGGTGTTAAAGGAGCAAATTAAAAAGCTTCAACAAGAAAATCAAAGTCTTACTGAAGAGAACTCAAGATTGCGAGATGAAATTTCAGTAGTAAACAAATCGCCAAGCCAAGAAAATAATGAAGACAATATTATGGCTAGAAGTATTATCGATGGCGCAAAAGTAGGTCTAGCGGCAGTGCAAAAAAATATTCAAGAGATAACAAGGATTAAAGATCTATCTCAAAGTAGTATAAAAAATGCAAGAACAATAGATAGGCTGCAAGCCGAATCAAACGGAATAATTAACTCAATTTCGCATATCACAGAGTCTTCAAATAAATCTCGTGAGACAGCAGAAGGACTGCATAAAAGCGTAGACGAAATAACAAGTGTTATAAATTTGATTAAAGATATATCCGATCAAACTAATCTACTCGCCCTTAATGCTGCTATAGAAGCGGCAAGAGCAGGGGAGCATGGAAGAGGTTTTGCGGTAGTTGCGGACGAAGTAAGAAAACTAGCCGAAAGAACACAAAAAGCAACAGCAGAAGTTGAGATGAACGTAAATTTGTTAAAACAAAATGCGAACGATATGTTTGTTCAAAGTGAAGAAATAGAAAAAATATCTTTAAATTCAAATGAAAGCATATATAGCTTTAAAAGTTTATTTGACGAACTTCATGGCGAACTTATTAAATTTCAAGGCGAAACAGAGCAGCTATACTATGAAATTTTCATAACTCTAGCAAAAACAGACCATATAATTTTTAAATTCAATGGATACGACCACATTCTTAAGGCTGATTGGTCGGCAATGACAGATCATTTTAATTGTAGGCTTGGTAAATGGTGCGATAGTGCCGGTAAAGAAATTTTTGGTCAAACCACATCATTTAAGAAGCTTCAAGAACCTCACGCAAATGTCCATAAACAGATAAACAACTCTTTAGTTGCAATGAGCGAGAATAAGATTACAATCCCTCAAATTATAGAAAATTTCAAAAAAGCCGAAGAGTCTTCTCAAATTCTATTTAATCTATTTGACGAGATGCTTCAAGAAAAACTACAAAAATAAATTAGGCGGCATAATCGCCGCCAATCTATACAAAAACAGCTATTAAAAATACGCCCAACACAAGGCGATATACTACAAAAGGTAACATACTCATCTTTGATATCAAAGCCACAAAAAGTTTCACGCATATATAGGCGCTAACTCCACTGATTACAGTCCCCAATATTAAATCACTCCAAGAGATATGACAAGGAGAGTTTGCAAGCTTTACGGTTTCAAGCAATCCTGCAAGCAAAATAACAGGAATGGACATTAAAAAAGAGAAATTTGCACTAGCGGTTCTATTAAATCCTAAAAGCAAAGCTGCACTCATAGTAATGCCCGAGCGAGAAACGCCAGGGATTAAAGCTATGGCTTGAGCCAAACCTATGATAAATGCAAGCTTGATTGTCATATCATATTCGCTTTTCAATCCGTGATTTTTATCCGCGATAAACAATACTAAAGCAAATAAAATAGTAGTAATAGCGATAATAATGCCACTTCTGGCATACTGTTCGATAATATCATTAAGAGCTAGTCCGCATAGCCCTACCGGCAATGTTGCAAAGCCGACAGACCATACAATAGTGCTGTCGCCAACTTTTTTTCTATGCATCATTGAAGCAAAAAAATCAGCCAAAAGCTTTTTGAGACTATCTTTAAAATAAAATAAGATTGCGGTTAGTGTTCCGACATGAACCGCCACATCAAAGGCTAAGCCTTGATCTTGCCAACCAAGCAACTTTGGTACAAGCACCAAATGTGCCGAGCTTGATATAGGCAAAAATTCGCTTATGCCTTGAACAAGAGCAAGAACAATAACCTGCAAAAAATCCATTATTTAACTAAATCTTTGATAAATTTGACCAGTTTTTCAGGGCTAAATCCAAAATGATCAAATAGATCATCCGCTTTGCCGCTCTCACCAAAACTCTTCATTCCATAAACAATATCTGCAAATTTATACCACTCTAGCGCACTTGCAGCCTCTACGGCTACTATATTTGTGGTTGGATCTAAAATTTTATCTACATAATCTTTTGGCTGTTCGCAAAGCAGATCAAAGCATGGTGCCGAAACTACATTTACGCCTATACCAAGAGCGTTTAGAGTGTCTGCCGTTTTTACGCATAAACTTACTTCGCTTCCGCTTGCCACAAGAGTTATTTTGGCATCTGACGTAGATTTTAAAAGATAAGCTCCTTTTTCTACGCTTCCAAACTCACCACCATTAAGAGGCTCGAGTCCTTGCCGAGATAGCACGAAAGCTGATGGAGCGTTTAAATTTAGAGCTACTTTCCAGCATTCTACGTTCTCGTTTCCGTCTGCTGGACGGAAGGTATAAAAATTTGGCATCGCACGAAGAGTGCTAAGCTGCTCTATAGGCTGATGAGTGGGACCATCTTCTCCTACTCCGATACTGTCGTGAGTAAAAATAAAGAAGTGCTTTACGCCCATTAAAGCAGCAATTCTTGCACTTGGTTTTAAATAATCGCTAAAGATAAAAAATGTCGCCGAAAAAGGCAAAAACAGCCCGTATCTAGCAAATGAATTGTTTATCGCGGCCATCGCATGTTCTCTTATTCCAAAATGTATATTGCGTCCGTTCGGGAAGTCACCCATACCTTTTAACTCGGTTTTGTTTGACGGAGCAAGATCTGCCGAACCGCCCATAAATCCAGGAAGAGCCTTTGCAATCTCATTTATTATCACACCGTTACTATCGCGTGTTGCTACTTTTTTACCTGCAAAATCAGGAAAATTTATCTTTGATATTTCAGGATTAAGAAGCAAATTTAAAAGCTTTTTGCCCTCATTGCTTAAATTTTCAACCTGTTTATTCCATAAAGCCTCAGCCAAATCGCCTTTCTCAATAGCCGCTCTAAAACGCAACAACACATCTTCATCGATAGTAAATTTTAAGTCAGGATCAAACCCCGCAGCCTCTTTAGCGACTCTTATAATCTCTTCTCCAAGCGGAGCACCATGACTATGATGGCTTCCCTCAAGCTCACCGGCACCCTTTGCTATACGTGTATTTGCAATGATTAAATAAGGCTTTTCTCTTTCCTTGGCTTGCTCAAGAGCAAATTCAATCTGATCATAGTCGTGCCCATCTATACGAGCCACATCCCAGCCTTGAGCCTCAAAACGAACCTTTACATCCTCGCTCCAAGCTATGCTTGTATCACCCTCTATTGTGATATTATTTGAGTCGTATATCAAAACCAAATTATTTAAACTCAAATTTCCCGCTATAGCACAGGCCTCATAGCTAATGCCCTCTTGTAAATCGCCGTCTCCGCAAAGACAGTAAATTTTATGATTTATTACCTCATTATTTGGTTCGTTTAGCAAATTTGCAGCGTATTTTGCAGCCATAGCAAATCCTACGGCATTCGCCACACCTTGTCCAAGCGGACCAGTTGCAACCTCCACACCTTTAGTATGAATCTCAGGATGACCGGGAGTAAGCGAGCCAAGTTGGCGGAATTTTTTAAGCTCATCAAGGCTTAAATCATATCCGCTTAAATGTAAAAAGCTATACACCAAACTACTTGCGTGACCACCACTAAATACGAGTCTATCACGATTTAGCCAATTTGGATTTTTTGGATTGTGATTTAAAAATTTCATAAGCACGACCATCACGTCCGCTAGCCCCATTGGTGCACCCGGATGTCCGCTATTTGCTTTTTGCACCATATCGGCGCATAAAAATCTTATAGTATCGGCCTGTTTTTTTAGCATATTTTTCCTTTATCTCAAGTGTCTATCTATTAAATTTACAACTATCTCTTTAATTCCAAGATGAGTGCTTTTTAGCTCGTTTTCTATTTTTTCTATAAGTTCGTCTTTTGCCTCTTTAGCACCTTTAACGCCAAGCAGATTAGTAAACGAGTTTTTCACACCGTCATTATTTGTAGGTTTGCCGACCTCAGTGGCACTCTTTGTCGCGTCTATAATATCATCGGCTATTTGAAAAGCAAGTCCCAAATCAAGCCCGATCTTATAGATTTTTTCGCTATATTCATAGCTCATATCGGCTATTACGCATCCGGCTTTTAAACTTGCGGCAATTAGCTTAGCGGTTTTGTGCAAATGCAAAAACGTAAGCTCTTGCAATCCAAGCCTCTGGTTTTCAAAGTGGCAATCCAATGCCTGACCCAAAACCATTCCGCTAACGCCGGCATTCTGACTTAGAATTTCAACGCATTTTATACGAATTTCAGGACTTAAATTAGCTTTTGAAATTTGATAAAACGCATGAGTATTCAAAGCATCTCCAACCAAAACAGCGGTAACCTCATCAAATTTTACATGAAGTGTAAGCTTGCCTCTGCGAAGCTCTGAATTATCCATTACCGGTAAATCATCGTGAATAAGAGAGTAAGTGTGCATCATCTCAAACCCAAGCGCCACATCAAACGCATCCTTTAAAACTTCTGGCTTAAGCGCTTTCACAACGCCCAATAAAAGCATCGCACGAAAGTGTTTGCCTCCGGCAAGCAGCATATACTTTAAAGCCTCATCAAAATATGGATGAAAGCTTGGAGCACTTGGCAAATTTTCCGCTAAGAAACTCTTAAAATCATTTAATAAATTTTCATTCATTTAGCGCACTTTATAAAAGAAGTCAAAACCTTCACGTCGAAAAAGCAGTATATATTCGCCTTTGTCTTTTGATGTAAATTTCAAAACATCCTTATAGTTTTTAACTTCATTTTGATTAATTTGTATAAGCTTATCGCCAGGCTTTATCCCAAACCCGGTAGCCTGCGAGTCTTCATCAACCTTTTTAACTACAAGTTTATCATCAAGAGTTATTCCTTGCGTCTTAAAAAAATCTCTGGCGGTATTAACTACTTTAGACTCTTTTTTTATCTCTGTTTTATCAACATTAAAATTTGTCTTTTGAGTATTTTGAGCGTTTGACTCGCTAGAAACTGGTATATCAAACCTCTCGATTACTTCATTTCTGATGATTTCAAAATTTAAAATTTCGCCCTTTTTGGAGAATAAAATTCTCTCATTTAGCTCTCTTAGAGTGGTAAATTTTTGGCCATTTATACTTACTATTTCATCGCCCATCATCAATACAGCGCCTCTACCTAATCTCTCTACGCTTTTTACGTAAATTTTATCCTTAATAGCCTCAAAGCTAGCTCCAACATCTCCATAATACAGATCAGGATAGGCGATAAAATGCTTTAGATATCTACTTGGCACAAATTTATTACCGCCCACTGCGATACCGCGCATATTGCAACAAACACTAAGAAGCGCTCCTGTGCCATTTACATCAAAAGTAAGAGTATCGAGCTCTCCTAGTCTTTCTCCAAGAGATTTGACATGTCCATAAACAGTCGCATTAAGATCGCTAGTAACGCTTACCCAATCGCTCTTTTTAGTATTGTTATCATCGCTCATTCTAATTGGCTCAAGCTTGATATCCGATGCAAGTAGATAAAGTCCCAAAAATGGATCGAATTTGATATAGTTTTTGATAGGCATTTGACTATTTTTAGGAACGGCTATTAAATTCGGGCTAAGCGCAATGCCATTATTTCCGCTTACATTCACAATACTTGGTAAGGTTTTTTCAAAGCAAGCGTTAAAATCATCTTGTGTAGGTCTAGGAGCAGCAAAAACAATCGCACAAAGTGTTAAAATAAGAAAAATTTTTCTCATCTATACACCTCCGACAAATCCACCTAACATCTTAGAAGCCATATGCTTTTTGCTCTCTTCAACCATTGCCATTACGTCATTTACGGCACTAATTAGTAAAATTTGCAAACTCTCTTTGTCCTCAAGCAGACTATCGTCTATAGTGATATCCAGAAGCTCTCCCTTGCCATTAGCTCTTACGCTAACAAGCCCTCCGCCACTCTTTACACTAAATTCGCGGTTCGCAGTTTCATTTTCAAGCTCACGAGCTTTCTTTTGAACCTCTTCAAGCATCTCACCCATTTTAGAAAAATCAAGTCCTTCAAACATAAAAAATCCTTTTGGTTTTGGCTGATTATATCAAATTTGAGCTTATATAAATTTGTTTTATTTTTTGATCTGTTTGCAGAGTATCTAAACTTTAGGATATTGTTTGGTTTTTCTCATTTACATGCACGATTTTAGGCTCAAATTTTTTAGCTTTTTTAAATTTCATTGTTGCGTAAGCTACTATGATAACCTTGTCACCTATACAAACTTTGCGTGCAGCGGCTCCATTAAGGCAAATATCGCCTTCTTTTTCGCTTTTTATTACATAAGTAGAAAATCTCTCGCCGTTATTTATATTTAGAATTTCAACCTTTTGATTTTCTATTAAATTTGCCGCTTCCATCAATTTTTCATCAATTCCTATCGAGCCTACATAGTTTAGATTGGCATCACTTACCGTTGCCCTATGAATTTTACTAGCCAAAATCTCTATTCTCATTTTATACCTTTTGTATTTTAAATTTATTTGTCATAGATAAAATTAGCGAGATAAAGTCTGTAAAACAACATCTTTATCGCTAAACGGATATTTTATCCCTTTGATCTCCTGATAGCTCTCATCGCCTTTACCTAAAATCACTAAAATTTGCCCGCCTTTTAAGCTTTCAAGTCCGATTTTAATAGCCTTTTTTCTATCGGGTTCGCAAATCACACTATCATTCATCTTCATGCCCGCACAAATTTGCTTTATTATCTCTATAGGCTCTTCGCTTCTTGGATTATCGCTAGTCACTATCGCAAGCTTTGCAAATCTTTGCACCATTGCACCCATTTTAGGACGCTTTGTATTATCTCTATCTCCTCCCGCTCCAAAGATCGCCACAATCTCATAGTGACAAAGTGCATTCAAGACTTTTTCAATTCCATCTGGAGTATGCGCAAAATCAACAATAACAAGAGGATTGTCACTAACAACCTCCATACGACCCTCAACACCGCCAAAATTACTAACTGCACGCGATATCTCATTACAACTCTTATCCGTTAAGCTCATTACGCAACCAATCGCCGCAATTAGATTGTAAAGATTAAATTCACCCTGCAAATTTGAGCTGATCTCAAGCTCGCCCTTTGGAGTCTTAATAATAGCATTAATGCCATTTTTTAATCCATAAGCGATAGGAGTGAAATTTTCATGCTTTTTAAGTGAATAAGTAAGCGCATTTTTAGCGTTAAATTTTAAATTTCCATCATCGATATTTATAAGTTTTAAAGTGTCATCATCAAAAAAACTGCTTTTAACACGCGCGTATTCTTCGAAAGTGTGGTGGTAGTCGAGGTGATCTTGTGTCAAATTTGTAAAAATTTTCATCGCAAAATCAAGACTTTCTATACGGTTTTGGTCTATGGCGTGAGAACTAACCTCCATAACGAAAAATTCGCACTTCTCTTCGCTTGCAACTTTTAAATAATTAATAGTACGCAAAATTTCACTTGTAGTAAGCGCCTTTTCATCAATCCTTTTATCATTAACAAATGCGCCTCTCGTGCCGCAAAGCCCGCATTTATAGCCAAGATCAAGCAATATTGAGTAAATCGCTGCGGCAGTTGTAGTTTTACCGTTTGTTCCCGTTACGCCTATGATTTTTATATTTTTATCAATCCCCAAAATCTCTTTGCATTCGCTTAAACTTATGACTTTAGCGCCATTAGCAATAGCTGAGTCTATAAATTTTGAATTTGTATGAGTGCGAACAAAAAAGCATCCTTTTTCGCATTCTTTTGAATTATCCGTTACAAATGAGTCTTTAATGTAAATCTTCACTTTTGCGCCTTTTGTTTATTTCGCCGATTAGCGCATTTAGTCTCTCGTCGCCGGCAAAAATAGAGGCAGCGCTTTCTATGTAGTTTAATCCCATCTCGATAAAATCGTTTTTAATCAAATTTTCTAAAAATTGCAAAAAGTCATCTCGGCTACTTATCATAACTCTGGTAGAAAACATAATATCTTCAAATACACTCTTAAAGCTACCCTCTTTGGCAACCGCCTGCATAAAATCATGATAGCTGATCGCATTTTGACTTTCAAGCTCATCTTTCTCTTCAAATTTAGACTCTAGAGTGGCTAAAATTTCATCCAAATCCTCACCACTCATTCCCACATTCTCTTTGACCTTAAAAATTTCAAAGAGCATCATAGCCTCATCATATCTATTTTTAGCAAGCGAGCAAAGCATAATAAAAAACAGTAGTCTCTTGTCCTCTTTTTTATTATAAGCCAGCGAAAAATAGTTCATCGCCTCATCAAATCGCCCTTTATAAAAGGCCTTGACACCAAGTTTTTTATAATCTATCAATCTAAATTAACCTCTTCGCCAATAGGAATATTTATCACTTCAAGTTCAGGGTGAATATCTATCCTAAGTTGTCTTTCTATGCCGTATTTTAAAGTAGTTCCGCTTGCTGCACAGCCGTGACAATGACCTGTAAGTCGAACATAAATTTTGCCATTTTTAATGCCTAAAAGCTCGAGTCCTCCACCATCTCGCTCAAGCATAGGCATAACTTTTTGTAAACTTGTAGAAACAGGTTTTAAAAGCTCTTCATCACTAAACGGTATCATATCTCACCTTTTATTTTTTGGATTATTATACAATATTTGACAAAATTAAATTTTAAATGAAGAAAAATAATTTGCGATATTTAGGCAAATCTGAGTCTATTCTTAAAGAATATAAAAGTAAAAATTTTAAATCAACCAGACAAAAGAGTGTATTAGAGAGCTTTTGCTCTCTAATGTTATTCGCTAATTAGCTCTATATAAGCCATTTCAGCCGCGTCACCGCGTCTAACGCGAGTTTTAACTATTCTGGTATATCCGCCGTTGCGCCCTGCGAATTTAGGAGCTATTTGGGTTACTAACTTATTTGTAGTCTCTTTGTCTTGCAAATTTGCAAAAACTGCCCTATGTGCATTACTGTCACCTTTTCTAGCTCTTGTAATAAGCTTTTCTATATAGCTTCTAAGCTCTTTTGCTTTTGGTAGCGTAGTCTCGATCTTTTCACTTTTTATTATTGCAATTGCCATATTTTTAAGCAATGCAGAACGATGAGATGCCGTTCTACCTAATTTTCTATAACCATGTTTATGTCTCATTTATTGTCCTTTTATTCTTTTGGGCTGGTTTGTGTTTTCAACTCGGCTATCTTCTTTTTGAGCTGATCTTTGCTACTGCCTAAAGTATTACTTCCAATAGGATATCCAATCTCTTCCATTACGGCCTTTATCTCTTCAAGAGATTTTTTGCCTAGATTTTTAAGATCTCTAAGCTCATTTTCATCCATTAAAGCAAGCTCGCCGATAAATCTAACATCTGCTCTATCAAGGCAATTGAAGCTTCTAGCACTTAAATTTAAATCTTCAACACTTTGAAGAAGTTTGGCATGCTCTCCTGAAGCCATAGCACCGCTAGTCTGTGCAGAGATATCAATATCTAAAACACCTTTAAATACAGACATCTGGTGATACATAGCCTCAATGGCATGCTTAAACGCTTCGATTGCACCAACCTGACCATCGGTAGTCACTGTAAAAACTATCTTTTCGTAGTCAGGATTATCCTCAACCAAAACATTCTCAAGCTCATATACAGCCTTTTTGACAGGTGTAAAGAAAGCGTCAAGGGCTATATAATCATCTTCCATCTCCTCGCGAATCTCTTCACTAGGAACATATCCTATACCTTTTTGTATAATGATCGAAAATTTAAGTTCAGCATCCTCATTTATAGTAGCCAAATAAGCGTCAGTATTTACGATCTCAACCAAATCACTGCCAAGATCTCTGCCGCTTATCTCTTTTGGTCCTTTAAAAGAGTACTCTACAATCTCTTTTTCAGAGTCGTTTTTAAGCTTGAATCGCAAATTCTTCAAATTTATAATAAATTGAGCAACATCTTCAAGCATACCGCGCATAGAGTCAAACTCATGCGCAACGCCTTCTATTTTAACACCAGTAGGAGCAAATCCTACAGTGCTACTGTAAAGAAGGCGGCGAAGAGGGTGAGCTAGGGTCACCGCATAACCTGTCTCAAAGGGATAGGCTGTTATTCTAGCAACATTCTCGCTTATACTCTCTACTGAAATCTCAGTCGGCATATAGGCTGATGTAGTAATTTTTTTCATTATTACACCCCTTATTATTTCGAATAAAGCTCTACTATGAATCTTTCCTCAACAGGAATGATAACCTCTTCTCTTTCTGGCGTTCTTGTAAAAATTCCAAATTTCTTATCTTTTTCAACATCAACCCAAGAAACGATTCCCGTTTGAGCCGTTAGGTCAATAGCGCGAATGATTTGAGGGTTGTTTTTTGATCTCTCTACTATCTCGATTTTAGCACCGGCATCAACTCTGTATGATGGGATATCAACTTTTTTGCCGTTTACTAAAATATGTCCGTGAGTTACAAGCTGGCGAGCAAATCTGCGAGTTGTCGCAAAGCCCATTCTATAAACTACGTTATCAAGTCTTTGCTCTAAAAGCTGAACTAAAAGCGCACCTGTGTTGCCCTCTCTTCTAGCTGCTTCTTGGAATAGTTTTCTAAATTGTTTTTCAGAAATTCCATACATAAATTTAGCTTTTTGTTTCTCTCTTAGTTGCAAGCCGTATTCGCTAATCTTTGCTCTTCTTTGTCCGTGTTGTCCCGGTGCATAAGGGCGCTTATCAAGTGCTGACTTACCGGCCAATCTTCTCTCGCCTTTAAGTGCCAAACTTACGCCAAGACGTCTTTCTAATTTTTCAACAGGTCCTCTATATCTTGCCATAATAATTCTCCTAAATTTCTAATTACACGCGGCGGCGTTTTGGTGGTCTGCAACCATTGTGAGCAAGCGGAGTTATATCTTTAAGGAATACAACTTTAACGCCTTCGATCGCACCTACGCTTTTTACAGCAGTCTCTCTACCACTTCCCGGACCTTGAACCTTTATGCCCACCTCTTTGATTCCATGTTCTTTTGCTTTATTCATAGCGTCTTCAACCGCTTGTTGAGCTGCATATGGAGTTGATTTCTTGCTACCTTTAAAGCCAAGTGCGCCTGCGCTACTCCAAGCTATAGCATTTCCCATTTCATCAGTAACTGTAACCATAGTGTTATTAAAAGTTGCACTTATATAAACAACACCCTTGGCAATACTTTTTCTTACTACTTTCTTTTTAACTACTTTTCTTTTTGCCATCATCTATCCTTATTTTGTTGCAGCGCCAACAGTTTTACGCTTACCTTTTCTGGTTCTAGCGTTTGTTTTAGTCTTTTGACCACGAACAGGAAGACCCTTTCTGTGGCGAAGACCTCTGTAGCTACCAAGATCCATAAGTGCTTTTATATCCATAGCAACGCTCTTTCTAAGATCACCCTCAACCATATGGTTCTCTTGGATCTCTTTACGAATCGCTGCCGCCTCATCTTCGCTTAACTCATGAACTCTTTTATCATAAGAAATTCCTGTAGCAGTAAGAATTTGTCTTGATTTGTGAAGGCCAATACCATAAATGTAAGTTAGACCATACTCAATTCTCTTTTTCTTCGGTAAATCTACACCTGCGATACGAGCCATTCTTTATCCTTGTCTTTGTTTATGTTTTGGATTTTCACAAATTACGTGAATTATGCCTTTACGTTTGACAATTTTGCATTTGTCACACATCTTCTTTACAGAAGGACGAACTTTCATCTCAGTCTCCTAAAAATTTATTCCACTTTTTGGGGGCTGCATCAGGTTTAAAGAAGTTATTAAACCAACTATTTTCAAAACAAGTGGTAGCTTTGAAAATAATTCTTCATACAGCTTAGTTGCAAAGGCTGGATTTTATCTAAAATCAGCTTTTGTTTTACTTATGTCTATAAATTATTCTGCCTTTATCAAGACTATAAGGCGTGAGTTCCACTTTTACGCGATCTCCTGGCATTATCTTGATATAGTGCATTCTCATCTTGCCAGCAATATGACATAAAATCACATGCTTATTATCAAGCTCAACTTTAAATGTCGCATTCGGCAGAGCCTCTATCACGTTGCCGTCAATCTCTATGACGTCGTCTTTTGCCACTATTTACCTCCTCTCATAAATTTTATTTTATTTGCAAAAATGCAATATAAATTGCTTAAAATTTTAACTCACCACAAATTAAAATTTTACAATTCACAAATTTGATTTGCAAATTGTAAAAACTTAGGCGATAAATTTATGCCTTACTTAAAATTTCGGCTCTTCCGTTAATCACAGCCACACAGTGTTCATAATGGCTAGTTCTCAAACCATCCTTGCTAGTTACCTTCCATTTGTCACTTCCGACAACCGGTGTTCCGTCTTTTTGGCATATCATAGGCTCTATACAAAAAACCATTCCGTTTTTGATCTTTGGTCCGGCTTTCGGGTTATTGCCTTCTAAATAGTTTGGTACTTCAGGCTCTTCGTGCGGGCGCTTGCCTATGCCGTGTCCGCAAAATCCTCTAAGCGGCACAAAGCCTCTTGCAAGGATAAATTTCTCAAGCTCATAACTAAGCTCTTTAAAATGCATGCCCTCTCTTATGATGTCAATCGCAAAATAAAGTGCGTCTTTAGAACAAGCTATTAGAGCCTCGTCCTCTTTTGAAATTTGCCCAACTGCAAAAGTTCGAGCAGAGTCGCCAAAAAATCCGTTTAAATTTGAGCCGATATCAACACCTACTATGTCGCCTTCTTTTAGAATCGTTTTATCAGGGATTCCGTGGATGACTACTTCGTTTAAACTTATGCAAGCGGCATTTGGAAAGCCATAAAGTCCTTTAAACGCAGGCTTTGCGCCGGCAGCGCATATCATATCATCGCAAATTTTATCAATCTCAAGAAGCGACATTCCCGGCTTTATGATACTTTCAACATAATCAAGCGTACGAGCGACAATTTGATTTGCCGCTCGAAGCTTTTCAATTTCAGCCGGTTTTTTAAGCGAAATCGCCATTTTACAAGCCTACCGCACTTAGAGTTTGGTATTTGTTCATATAAATTTGAGCCTCAATCCTTCTCATTGTATCAAGTGCAACAGAAACAACAATCAAAACTGATGTTCCACCGAAATAAAAAGGCACACCCATAAATTTAACTAAAACCCAAGGCAGAGTTGAGATAAGTCCCAAATATATAGCACCTCCGAATGTCAAGCGCGATGCAATCTCATTTAGATACCCTGCAGTTCCCTCACCAGGCCTAATTCCAGGTATAAATCCACCCTGTCTTTTTAAATTTTCGCTAATATCTTTTGCGTTAAATACGATTGAAGCGTAAAAATATGCAAAAAACACTACAAGCAAGAATGTTAAAAAGTTAAAAAAGTATCCGTTCGGATTTAAAAAGTCGTTTATTGCCTGGATATATTTGTTTGTGCTTGCCTGTAAAATCGTACTTGGAAACATCAATATAGCACTAGCAAAGATAGGCGGGATAACACCGCTTAAATTTACTTTTATAGGGATGTAGTTCATTATACGCTTATTTTGGTTTTCCATTACAACTTTTCTGGAGTAAGAGACAGGGATACGTCTTTCGCCCATCTCAACAAAGATAACTATACCTACAGTTGCCAAAATAACAAGCAAAATTCCTATAACAACCAAGAAATTTAATTCGCCTGTATTTACAAGATTGACAGTTCCGCCAATAGCAGATGGGATTCCAGATACGATACCTGCAAAGATAATAAGACTTATACCGTTTCCTATTCCTCTTTGAGTTATCTGCTCGCCTATCCACATAAGCATCATAGTTCCTGCCAGCATTGAAGCTGCCGCAATAGCTATAAATAGATTCATATCCAGCATTATAGCCTGCTCACCACCTCTTCCGCTTAAGCCCTGAAGTCCGATACTAACACCGATTGCTTGAACTACTGTTATACCGATTGTGGCATAGCGAATGATCTGCATATACTTTTGCATACCGTCGCGATCTTTTTTCATCTTGCCTAAATTTGGGAATGTAGCAGCTAAGAGCTCCATAACGATGGAAGCTGTAATGTATGGCATAATACCAAGCGATATTATGCTTAATCTTTCAGCGGCTTTACCGCTAAACATATTAAATAATCCTAATGCATTAGAGCTATTTGAATCAAAAAACTCTTTAATTACATCGGCATTAACGCCAGGAACCGGCACATAGGCCAGTATCCTGTAAGCAAACAAAAATGCCAACGTGATTAATATCTTGTTGGTCAATGTTTTATTCATTATGCACGTCCGCTAACGATAACGTTCTCGTCTTTGATCTTTGAAACAAGAGTTTTTGCACTCGCTCCAATTAGTTTTATTTTTGTAACGCTTCTTGAAATTTTATGAACAGTAGCGATTGAAGCGATTGTAATTTCACCAAGCTCTTTTACCGCTGTAATTTTCTCAACGTTGATAACATAAGGTTTTTCAAATTTGGAAGCAAAACCCACCTTAGGAAGACGTCTTTGAAGTGGTTGTTGTCCACCTTCAAAACCTCTCTTTTCGTTGTAGCCTTTTCTAGCTCTTTGACCCTTATGTCCTTTTCCCGCAGTCTTACCTTGACCGCTACCTTGCCCACGTCCTAATCTCTTAGTCTCGCGAGTTGAACCGGCAGACGGAGTTAATTTTTCAAGTCCCATATTCCCTCTCCTTAGCTTTTAAGCATGCTTAATGCTTTGATTGTAGCGCGAACAACGTTTGCAGAGTTGTTTGAGCCAAGTGATTTTGTCAAGATATCCTTGATGCCTGCAAGCTCTAGAATAGGGCGAGTAGAACCACCCGCGATAACACCCGTACCTTCGCTTGCTGGGCGAAGTAGAATTTTACTTGCATTGTATTTAACCTCTATATCGTGAGGAATAGTTGAACCTTTAAGTTTAACATTGATAATGTTTTTGAAAGCATCATCAACTGCCTTTCTGATAGCATCAGGAACCTCTTTGGCCTTACCAAAGCCAAAGCCAACTAGTCCATTTCTATTACCAACAACTATAAGAGCAGTAAATCTAAATCTACGACCACCTTTAACAACCTTCGTAACCCGACCGATATCGACGATTACTTCTTCAAATTCTTCTCTATTATACTTTTCCATCGATTTTCCTTTGGGTTATAGTTTGATGCCATTTTCTCTTAAAGCGTCAGCAAAAGCTGCTACAACGCCGTGATACAAATAGCCGTTTCTATCAAATATTGCCTCTTCTATTCCCTTGCCCTTTAGTGTTTTTGCAAATTCTTTTGCCAAAACAGCTGCGCCATCTTTATTGGCTTTTACACCAAGTTTTCTTCCGTCAGCCGCTGCAATAGTAACTGCTGCAACATCATCTATAGCTTGAACGTAAAGTGTTCTATTTGATTTAAAAATAGAAACTCTTGGCAATGTTGTTGTGCCAGAAATTTTTGCTCTGATTCTTTTTTTTCTCTTGATTCTAAGAGCCAATTTTCTTTTTAATACATTTGCTGTCATTGCCTATCCCTTACTTCTTAGATGTTTTACCGGCTTTGCGGATAATGCGCTCTTCGGCATATTTTATACCCTTGCCTTTGTATGGCTCTGGTGGGCGATATCCTCTAACTTGAGCTGCGATTTGTCCTACAACTTGCTTATCATCGCCTTTAATAGTGATGACGTTTTTCTCTACGCTTACTTCAACACCTTTTGGTACTTCGTGGTTGATCGGGTGAGAAAATCCAAGAGTTAGCTCAAGCACGCTTCCTTTGGCTGCAGCTTTATAACCTACACCGTTGATCTCAAGCTTGCGAATGAAGCCCTCTGTAAGACCTGTAACGATATTGTTAGCTAGCGCTCTATATGTGCCCCAGTATGCTCTACTTTGTCTATCTTCGCCCTTAGGAGAAAATACGATTGAGCCGTTTTCTACCTTAACATCAACATGACCTTTTGTGTCAAGTTCTTTTGTATTATTGCCTTTTTTAAATTTAAGCAAATTTCCTTCTACGCTGACATCTAGTCCATTTGGAATAGCTATCGGCTGTTTACCTATACGTGACATTTTTTTCCTTTTTACTTGTCTAGGGTATGTCTACTTTATACGAATGGATACCACAATACCATAAAAAGCAGAAACTAAATTCCACTTCGTCCAAAGTTAAATTTGAACGACTTAAAAGAGCAAAGCCCTTTTAAAAACCTTTAAATTCTTTGTTGTCTCAAAATTTGAGATTTATATCGCAAATTTAGCAAATTTGATCGCTAAATTTTGGAGTGTTGCGAAATAGCAAGCTAATAAGCTTAGCCTATCGTGCAAGCTCCATTATAAGGTGTTATAAACGATGTAATAACATCGTTTATATTCATTACCATATAGTACAAAGAATTTCGCCGCCAACACCGGCTTTGTGAGCGTCTTCGTTGCTTAAAACGCCTTTGCTTGTGCTAACGATAATTGTTCCGTAACCGTTTTTAAATCTCTTGATCTCATCCTTGCCTTTATAGACACGACGACCCGGTTTTGAAACTCTTTTAAGTTCGTTTATAACGCTATTTCCACGCTCATCATACTTTAAAACAACGTTTATAAATTTCTTTTTGCCCTCTTCAACTACATTATAGCTTTCTATGTAGCCTTTAGTAGCCAAGATCGCCAAAGTAGCCTCAACAACGTTTGAGTGAAGCAACTTTGTAGTTTCAAGCTTTCTCATAGAGGCGTTTCTGATGCGTGTTAGTCCATCTGATATTAAATCATTCAACATTTTTCTTCCTTACCAGCTTGCTTTTTTAAGACCAGGAATCAATCCCTCATTAGCCATTTTTCTTAGGCATACTCGGCAAATTCCAAAATCTTTATAAACAGAGTGTGGTCTACCACAAATTTGGCATCTTGTATAACCACGAACCTTAAATTTAGGAGTGCGAGCTGCCTTTGCTATCATTGATTTTTTTGCCATATTACTTTCCTTTTGCAAATGGCAAACCAAAAAGCTCAAGCAATTTGAATGCCTCTTTGTCGCTATCTGTTGTTGTAACAATTACGATATTCATACCGTGAGTGCGCATGATCTTATCATACTCAACCTCAGGGAACATTAGCTGCTCGTCAAGACCAAAGTTATAATTACCGCGTCCGTCAAATCCGTCTTTTGGAAGACCTCTGAAGTCCTTAACTCTTGGAAGTGCAATGCTTATTAGCTTATCTAAAAACGCATACATTTGCTCTTTTCTAAGAGTTACTTTGATACCTACAGGAAAGCCTTCGCGAACTTTAAAGCCTGCAACTGATTTTTTAGCATCAGTTACAACCGCTTTTTGTCCGGCGATAAGCGAAATAGTATCAGCCATATTTTGAAGAAGCTTTTGATCTTTCGCACCTTCGCCAGCGCCAACACTGATAACGATCTTTTCAATTGCAGGGATAAGCATTGGGTTTTTGATATCAAATTCTTTTGCTAAACCCGGTTTAACAACTTCATTGTATTTAACTTTTAATCTACTCATAATTAAGCCTCAACCTTCGCCACGTTTGAAATATCAATTGGCATCTCTTTATTTATAAAGCCACCGTTTGGAGTCTTTTCGCTTGGTTTGATAGCCTTTTTAGCTACTTTGCAGCCCTCAACGATAACTTGTCCTTTTTTTGCTAATACTGATAAAACTTTTCCTGTTTTACCTTTATCATCTCCGGCAATAATCTTTACATTATCGCCTTTTTTAATCTTAAATTTGATATTAGCCATTATAAAACCTCCGGTGCAAGTGAAACAATCTTCATAAAGTTAGCATATCTAACCTCACGACCAACAGGTCCGAAGATACGAGTTCCTATAGGCTCTCTTTTGTTATCTAAGATTACCGCTGCATTCTCGTCAAATCTAATTAGTGAGCCGTTCTCTCTTTGAACCTCTTTTTTAGTTCTAACAACAACAGCTTTTACAACTTGACCTTTTTTGATCTTGCCGTTTGGAAGCGCTTTTTTAACTGAGCAAACTATAACGTCGCCAAGTGTTGCGTATCTTCTTTTGCTACCGCCTAAAACTTTTATACACATTAACTCTTTTGCACCGCTGTTATCAGCAACTACAAGTCTTGTAAAAGATTGTATCATTACTCAACTCCCTTTGCTAAAACAGCTTTTAGGCGGAAGCTTTTGCGTGCTGAAAGCGGTCTGCACTCAACAGCGACAACAGTATCGCCGGCTTGTGTTTCATTTTTTTCATCGTGAATCATATATTTCTTAAAGCGTTTTACAAATTTGTGGTATCTTGGGTGCATAACACGTCTTTCAACCAAAATCGTAGCTGTTTTATCTCCAGCTTTTTGCAAAACTACACCTTGAATTTCTCTTTTAAATGCCATTTCTCACCCCTTACTTTGAAGCGCTAATTGCAGTATTGATTTGTGCAATCTCTTTTTTAACTGCACGAATCTCGTTAGGGTTGCTTAGCTGCATAGTTTTTAGCTTTTGTCTTAATGTAAATAAAAGCACCTTTTTCTCTTTCAATAACGCGTTTAATTCTGCAACGCTTTTTTCTTTTAACTCAGTATATTTCATTTTCACTCTCTCGCGTTACAATTTTAGTTTTAAACGGCAACTTATGCATAGCAAGCGTAAGTGCCTCACGTGCTAACTCTTCATTAACTCCGGCCATCTCATAAATGATTCTGCCAGGTTTAATGTTCATAACCCACTCTTCAACACCTGCTTTACCTTTACCCATACGAGTTTGTAGAGGTTTTTTAGTTAGTGGCTTATCAGGGAAAACCCTAATCCAAGTTTTCGCTTGTCTTTTAACATGACGAGTCAAAGCAACACGAGCCGCTTCGATTTGGCGAGAATTTATTCTTCCGGCCTCAATAGCCTTTATACCGAATTCTCCCATCGCAAGATCTGTTCCGCGAGTAGCTTTACCGCGGTTACGACCTTTCATCTGTTTACGAAATTTCGTTCTTTTTGGCATCAACATGATTATTTACCTCTTCTTGCTCTGCGTGGTTTTTTTGGAGCTTCGTTATCTTCGGTTTTTTCAGCTTGAACACCTTTTTGAAGAACTTCGCCTTTAAATATCCACACTTTTATACCTATGTTTCCATAAGTTGTATGCGCCTCTGCAAAACCGTAATCAATCTTTGCTCTTAGCGTATGAAGCGGCACGCGACCCTCTAGATACCATTCGGTTCTTGCCATCTCGGCACCACCCAAACGACCTGCAACTGAAATTTTAATACCCTTGGCACCTGATTTTTGAGCGCCTTGGATTACCTTTTTCATAGCGCGTCTAAATGCGACACGTTTTTCAAGCTGCATTGCAACGTTTTCGGCGGCAAGTTGAGCAGAAGCTTGAGCTTTTCTCTCTTCTTTAATATTTACGTTAACCTCTTTGTTGATCAGCTTTTGGATATCTTCTTTAAGCTTTTCTACATCAGAGCCTTTCTTGCCTATTATTATGCCCGGGCGAGCAGCTACCACAGTTACTCTGATCTTCTTAGCCGTTCTTTCGATAAGAATTTGAGAAACCCCAGCATAATATAGTTTTTTCTTTAAAAACGCACGAATTTTGTAATCTTCGCCGATATTCTCTACCAAATTTCCTTTAGCAGGAAACCATCTTGACTCCCAGTTACGGTTAATTCCTAGTCTTAAACCGATCGGATTTACTTTTTGTCCCATATTATGCTTCCTTCTTTTCAGGTTTAGATACTTCTACCAAAATGTGGGCAGTTGGCTTGCGAATTCTGCTTGCGCTTCCTCTTGCTCTTGGTCTAAATCTCTTAAGTACGGGACCTACGTCAACTCTACAAGAGCTAACGATAACTTCCTCAGGTTCAAAACCACCGTTTGCAACGGCGGAACTGATTGCATTTGCTATAAATTTAGCTCCCTTGTTTGGCATAAAGCTTAGGCTTGCAAGTGCTAGTTCTGCATTCATGCCTTGAACCTCTCTTGCTATAAGTCTTGCTTTAGTAGGAGATAGTCTAATAAATTTAATAATAGCTTTACTCATTTATCTCCCCTTATTTGCCGATTTTTTTCTGAACAGAGCCTTTATGACCCTTAAACGTTCTAGTTGGAGCAAATTCGCCAAGTTTATATCCGATGTGATTTTCAGTTACATACACAGGGATAAAGCTTTTACCATTATGGACATTAAATGTAAGTCCAATCATTTCAGGTACAATCGTACTGCGTCTTGACCATGTTTTGATCGGCTTGTTGTCGTTTGCTTTCTTGGCAGCAACAACTTTTTTCATTACATGTCCGTCTACGAAAGGACCTTTTTTGAGTGATCTAGCCATCTCTATTTTCCTTTCCTTCTTGAGATAATTAGCTTGTCGCTAGCTTTTTTGCGGCGAGTCTTAGCACCTTTTGTCGGTTTACCCCATGGAGTTACCGGATGACGACCTGAATTTTTCTTGCCTTCACCACCACCGTGCGGGTGATCGACAGGGTTCATCGCAGAACCGCGAGTTTGAGGGCGAATTCCTCTGTGGCGGTTTCTACCTGCTTTACCGATAGTTACGTTAGCCCAATCTTCGTTGCCGATAACGCCGACGCTTGCCATACACTCTGCTAAAATTTGTCTCATCTCACCACTTGGAAGTCTTAAGATGACATATTTTTCCTCTTTACCCATTAGCTGAGCATATCCGCCGGCAGATCTTGCTATCTGTCCGCCTTTACCAGGCTTAAGCTCGATATTATGAACGATCGTTCCCACAGGGATATTTCTTAGTTTCATAGCGTTGCCGGGTTTTATATCAAGACCGCTCTCGGCAGCTGCAACTACGTCACCTACGTTTAGTCCGTTTGGTCTGATGATATAGCGTTTCTCACCGTCTTTATAAGCGATAAGCGCTATACGGCAGTTTCTGTTTGGATCGTATTCGATCGCTTCAACTTTGCCTTCGATGCCAAATTTGCGTCTTTTAAAGTCGATGATTCTATATAGTTTTTTAGCGCCGGCTTGTTTATGTCTTGATGTGATACGACCGTTATTGTTTCTACCGCCTGTTGCAGGTAGTTTTACAAGTAGGCTTCTAACGCTTGGTTTAGCCGTGATATCTTCACTGCTAAGACCTGTCATAAATCTACGGCTCGGTGTATATGGTTTATATGTTTTAATCGCCATCTTACGCCTCCATGCTTTCTAGAGTTGAACCTTCAGGCAACTTAACGTAGAATTTTTTAACTTCACTGCGTTGTCCTGCTTGTCCTTTAAAACGCTTAACCTTGCCTTCCATTCTAAGTGAATTTACGCGAAGCGGCATCACTCCGAAATACTCTTTTAAAATTTCTTTTAGCCTATTTTTAGTCATTTTTGGTGAAGTTTGGATAACTACTACACCATCTTCTTGAAGGCCAAGAGTTTTTTCTGTATATAAAATTGTTTTGATATCAGTTATATCTGCCATTTTAGCCCTCTTTTGTTATAGATTCAAGTGCCGCTTTTTCAATGATAACCGCACTAAATACCGATACTAGATACGCATTTATCTCACTTGCATCTACCAGATAGCAGTTTGATAAATTTCTAAATGCCAAAAGCGTGTTATCATCAACCAAATCTTTAACTATCAACGCATCTCTTAAATTTAGGCTATTGATAATTTTTGCCGCATCTTTTGTCTTTCCGCTGTCGATGCTGATGCTATCAACTGCGAAAATTTTGCCCTCGTTAGCCTTTTGTGCCAATGCGCACTCAAGAGCCAATCTCTTTTGTTTTTTATTAACTTTTTGTAAATAATTTCTATTGTTTAATGGACCAAAAGATACTGCACCGCCAACCCATACGTTAGTTCTAGTTGAACCTGCACGAGCGCCGCCGCGACCTTTTTGTCTCCAAGGCTTCTTACCTCCACCGCTTACAAAAGCACGAGTCTTAGTGTGAGCCGTATTTGCGCGGATACCTGCAAGGTAAGATTTAACATATAGATAAAGGTTGTGTGGATTTACTTCTGCATAGTTTGCAGGAAGATCTAAATCTCCAGCCTTTTCAAATTTCTCGTTTAATACGCAAACTTTACTCATTTTACTATCCTTACTCTACCCATTGCACCGTTGTGTCCAGGAACTGAGCCTTTTAAAACTAAAATTCCGTTTTCACTGTCAAAACTTACAACTTCGTTTTTAACAGTTACTTTCACATCGCCCATATGTCCTGCCATTTTCATACCAGGTTGAACACGTCCCGGCCATTCGCAGTTACCGATTGATCCGTGGCGTCTGTGGAAACGTGAACCGTGACTTTTAGGTCCGCCACCAAATCCGTGTCTTTTAACAACGCCTTGATAACCTCTACCCTTTGAATCAAAGCTAACTTTTATGATTGCCGCTGAACTTAACGGACTTACGTCAAGATCGCCTGCTTCGCTATTTGCAACTGTTAAAGTAGCAAATTTATTATATTCAGCCGAAAGATTATATTTCTTTTGTTGGCCTGCTATAGCTTTGTTCTTCGCTTTGCCTTTTGCATAAGCAACGATTGCGCGGTTATTTTCACCCACTTCGCAAACTTTAGTTTCTACAAGTTTTAGAAGTGTAACCGGCGTACTAGGAACCGAAATCGTCCTACTCATGCCTATTTTTTCTACGATATATTCCATTATCTAACCTTTCGCCTGATTACTTGCCCATCGCACGAACTTCGACATTAACTTCAGGAGCCAAGTCAAGTTTTGTTAGCGAATCGACTGTGTCAGGTGTAGCTGCTACGATGTCAAGCATACGTGCATGAATTCTCATCTCAAACTGCTCACGTGAATCTTTGTTGATGTGTGGTGATTTTAAGACTGTGTAGCGTTTGATCTTAGTAGGCATTGGCACTGGACCTCTTACGTCAGCACCAGTTCTTTTGACAGCTTCTACGATTGCTGCAACTGTGCGGTCTAGAACTCTATGGTCATAAGCTTTGAGCTTAAGCCTGATTCTCTCCATTTGTTTTCCTTTAAAAATAGAACTTGTCGCAAACATACGACCTTTTATGACTTACATAAAAGACTGAGATTTTACTAAAATGAGCTTTTAAAGTCAATGTTTCAAGCTGTTTTAGTAAGAATTTGTAAAATTTATTTCCTTTTTATAAGGAAAGATTTTAATACAACATCGCTATTTTTATTCAAAATTTTTAAAATTTGATATTTAATTTTAAATTTTTCCTTATTAAAAGGAAAAATGTTATAATTCTTTCAAATTTTAAAAGGCTAAATTTGAAAGAACTGCTATCGCTTTACAACACTCCTTTAAAATCCATCAAATTTATAGATAGAAAATTTAGCATAACTTCGCCAAAAACCCTCATCATAGGAAGCGATGGAAGCGGCAAAACTTCACTTGTAATCGATCATCTAAAGCAGTTTAAAAACGAAGAAATTTTATATATAAACTTGCAGGATATAAGAATAAGCGAGGCCAAAATTTTAGATGATTTAGAGACATTCTTGAAAGACAATAAGACAATAAAGACCCTTGTAATCGAAGGTATAACCTTGCCGGAACATATCGTGGCGATGGATAAAATTTCAAATTTGAACTTACAAAACATAATCATAACAACCGAACTAAAAAACATAAATTTAAGTGGATTTAAAAAGCTAAATTTAAGCGGTCTGGATTATGAAGAATTTATCGCATTTTTTCCTAAAAATTTAGATCAAGATCAGCTGTTTAGTCATTTCGTAACCCACGGCAATAACCTAAATTCAGTCTTTCTTGATCAAAGTGAAGTTGTAGAAAATCTCCAAAGTAGGCTTAAAAGCAAGCTTGGTGAGGTAGAGATAAATTTACTAAAAGAGTGCGCCGCTTTTCAAGGAGCGAATTTAAGCGCTTATGAGCTATATAAAAATCTAAAAACACGCTCTAAAACCTCAAAAGATCGAGTCTATGCAGGACTTGTTGAGCTAGAAAACAGAGGCTTTATAAGTCTTGTGGCAAAATTTGAGCAGCCAAGTGCGGCAAAGAGGCTTTATTTTAACGATTTTGCGATGCGAAATGCGCTAAGTTTAAAAAAGGATTTCGTAAAACTTTTTTCAAATATCATCTTTTGTGAGCTTTTTAAATTTAAAGAGGAGATTTTTTACACTAAAGAGTTTGATTTTTTCCTTACTAAAAGGAAACTTACCATACTTTGCATACCGTTTAGCGATAGTGATCTAATATTTCTGAGATTCAAAAAACTGCATGCAAGCTTGAAAGCTCTTGGAGTAAATAAACTTCAAGTTATCAGTGTGGCAAATCAAGCAGATCTTAGCATAGAAGGCATCAAATGTGAAATTTTGCCTTTTTCGCGTTGGGCGCTTAGTTTTTAACTAAAATTTAGGAGAGTATATGAGAGTAATTTTGACGTTTTTTGTTGCTGTTTTGCTTAGCTTTGGATACGAGATAAATCATGAAAATTGGGGTAAATTTTATAAATTTACAGGGGCGACGGATGAGGAAAAATTTGAGCTTTATCTAAACTCATTTGATAGCGAATTTGAAAATTTTAAAGGCGAAAAAAGCTTTGAACTCCCTACTAAAATTTACGGACATCTCTTTTTTAAAGGAGAAAAATTTGAGTTTTCAAAGGGCAAGATAGAAAAAACCGATGATAATATAACCGCTTTAAACGCACTCTCCGACTGGCTAAATTTAGATGTAAAACTTGATGAAGATGGCAAATTAAGCGGCAAGCTAGCCATAAAAGGCAAAGCACATAAAGCCACTATAACTAAGGAGTTAAGCTATGAAATTTTAACTCTTGGGTTACAGATAACAAATAACCAAAACACAAGGCTTGAGGGGATAGTTAGTGACTTTTTCTCGGCTGATTTTGTTACAAAAAACAAAAATAATTTAAAAGAAAAATTGGAAAACTTCAAACAAGAATTCAAAGATAGCGAGCAAAATTTATTTAAAAACGACATTTTAACGCTTGAGTTTAGCAACGAAATTTTTAAAACCACTTGCAGAAATCTTGGCAAAGAGGGCAAAATTTGCAACTCAAAATTTTTAAAAACAGGCAAAAATATCTCGGCTCAAGATGTTTTTATAAATTTGGATGATGAAAATTTAAAAGCTATTTTTGAAAGCAAGGAGATAAAAATGGATGAAAATTTTATGCTTTCTCCTGTCGGAATTACTTTTGAAAGCTCAAATAAAATCATCTCAATTGAGGAGATAAGGTCTTTTATGAAGGATAGTTTCGGGCTTTTTAATGAGTAAGATGAATAAAATTTGCGGTATTGATGAGGCCGGCAGAGGAGCGCTTGCTGGTCCTTTGGTAGTAGCTGCTTGCGTGCTAAATAGCGAAATTTCAGGGCTTAACGACTCTAAAAAACTAAACGCAAAAAGACGCAAAGAGCTTTTTAACGAGATCGCTGCGAAGTCGCAATTTTTAATCGCATATTTTTCAAATCGCCAAATAGATAAATTTGGACTTAGCGAGTGCTTAAGGCGGGCTTTAAATCTTTTTAAAAGTCATTTTGCAAACTACGATCTACTTTACGACGGCAACGTAAATTACGGCACCGGCATCAAAACGATGATAAAGGCTGATGGCAAAATCGCCGAAGTAAGCGCGGCAAGTATCTTAGCCAAAGTAAGCAGAGATGAACTAATGAGCGCATGGAGCAAAATTTATCCTGATTACGGATACGCCTCTCACAAGGGTTACGGCACAAAGGCGCACCTTGAGGCGATTAGAAATTTGGGTGAATGCGAGCTAACTCGAAAAAGCTTTATAGTTAAGGCATTTCAGCCCACACTTTTTTAAGATCAAACTTTGAAAAATACTATAAATTTTTCAGTATTTTAGTAACAACCTTGTAGAAATTTAACAGTTTTCATAAATTTTCGTTCAAAAATACTTGTTTTTGATAAAAAACCATAATTTTTAGATACAATCAACTCATGAAAGCACTACTTTTTCCTATAGCAGCGATAGTTTTATCATTTATCGCTTATACTTTTCCGACCGGTTTTGTAGCTATCAAAGGCTATATCGTTCCGCTTCTTGTTGTTATCATGCTTGGCATGGGTATCACGCTTAGCATCGATGATTTTAAACAAATTTTGCACAAGAAAAAAGCTCTGGGACTTGGAATTTTTATCCAATTTCTCATCATGCCGCTTGCTGCTTTTTTGATCTCAAAAGCGTTTAGATTTAGCAACGAAATCACCGCGGGTATGATGCTAGTAGGCACAAGTGCGGGAGGAACGGCCTCAAACGTCATGACCTACTTAGCCAAGGGCGATGTGGCTTTAAGCGTTAGCATGACGCTATTTTCGACTCTACTTTCAATAGTATTAATGCCGTTTCTAACATGGCTTTACATCGGACAAGAAGTTCCGGTACCTGCTATGAGCATGCTTTTAAATTTGGTTAAAATTATGCTTGTGCCGATAGTTGTGGGCGTGCTTTTAAATACGTTTTTCCATAAATTCGTTAAAAAGATCCTTCCTGCGCTTCCTATCATATCCATGGTGGCCATCATCACGATCATAGCGATCGTAGTGGCGCTAAACGTGAAAAATATCCAAACCGTAGGCGCACTAGTAGCGCTTGGCGTAGTCCTTCATAACGGCTCGGGGCTATTTTGCGGATACTTTTTATCGAAACTCTTTGGCTTTGATGAAAAGACGGCAAGAACCGTCGCTATCGAAGTGGGTATGCAAAATTCAGGCTTAAGCGTCGCGCTTGCCGTTAAGTATTTTGGCTCGCTTGCTGCGCTTCCCGGCGCATTATTTAGCGTATGGCATAACTTATCTGGATCTATCTTGGCAGGAATTTGGAGCTCAAAGAGTAAAAGCGAAGCTTAAATTTACTACTTGACTATCGTCATTTTAGCTTAGCTTGCAAAAACTCTAAATTTAGCCTTTCCGTAAGAGTATGATAGCTGAAATTATCAACGCAAATCCGACTATATCAATAAATACAAACTCGCTTCCAAGCCAAAAAGTCGCAAACAAAGCCGCCGAAACCGGCTCGATAGCAGATACCACGCTAGCCTTGCCGCCGCCTAGAATTTTAACCCCTTGCATATAAAGACTAAAGGCAAAGATAGTGCCAAAAACCACGACACCGCAAAGAGCCAAAAATCCGCTAAAGTCGCTTATGCCTTTAAGCTGCCAAGGCTTAGCGTATAAGCTTAGAATAATGCCACCTATAACCATCGCCCACGCGAGTATAAGCGTAACAGGATAGCTTCTCATCAGTCGCCGAGGTGAGAGAGTGTAGATGACGATAGTGCAAGCTGATATTATCCCTATGATAAGCGTCTTTACCGGGATAACAAGGCTTGTAAAATTTCCATGAGTGGCAAGCAAAAACACTCCAAAAATCGCACAAAATACGCTTATACTTTCCTTTTTGTAAGGAAATCTCTTTTCTTCTATACAAAGTACAAATAGCACCAAAACAGGTGCAAGATACTGTAAAATAGTTGCAATTGCCGCGTTTGAAAGTTTGATAGTAACAAAATATGTGTATTGGCACGCCATAATGCCAAATAGCGCGTAAAAAAGCAGATCGGTTATATTTCGCCTTTGCTTAAAAATACTAAATACAAATTTGCCGCTTTTTGCATATAAAATCACAAGCATTATCACGCCTGAAAGTAGCAAACGAAGCGATGTAAGATACTCCGCGCTTATACCTTTTCGCTCGAAAAGATACTGTCCGCAAGCCCCTGAAAATCCCCAGAAAATCCCGCCAAGAAGAGTTAAGACTATGCCGAAATTTTGACTATTTTTATCCATGGCGAGATTATAACTAAAAAGCTGATTTTAATGAATGATTATAAAACGGCTAAAGAGAATTTACCTACGGCTTTTAAAATTTAATCAATGAAATTTTATCAAAAAACCGAATTTATCTTTTTAAAATCGCGTAAGCTCTAAGAGGAGCCGCATCGGCATTTGCTATCTTCAAAGGAGCGGCGGAGAAGAAGAAACTCCTGTTTTCTAAAATTTGTAAATTTATTAGGCATTCGATGATCTGAATTTCTCTTTCAAAAGCCTCTTTGTGCCTTAAATTTGCTCCATGAGCATCGATTGTGGATAAATTTGTAGCAACGGTTTTAAAGCCGTTTTGTTGAGCTAAATTTAAAAAATCATCGTCCAAAAACGGCGAATTTATGAAAAAATCTTGCTCATTTTTAAACTCACAATGCACGTTTAAAAGTAAAATTTTAGCGTTATGCGGATTTGGCGGTATTTTAAATTTGATAGCTTCGTTTAAATTTGCCCTTACTCCAACGCAAACGGCTTCGCCGACAAAACACTCAAGAGAAGCTTGCTCGCTCTTTACTCCTTTGATACCGCAATGCATGGCAAAATCGGTATGCGAGCCTGTATGAAGAGACATAGACAAATTTCCTGTGCAAAATCCGCTGTCTAAAATTTGCTCTACCAAAAACGCAGCGTCGCCCGGATAAATTTGAGTTTTGGAGCTTAAAATAGGACTTAAATCGATAATTTGCAAATTTTGCCTTTTGAAATTTTAAGAAGTGTAGCTAAAATTTCTTAAAATTTAAAAGAGGGGAATTTTGGCTTTGAAATTTTATCCCAAAGCCAAAATTTGTTTAGCCTAAGCGGGATTAATGTCCACAACCGCAGCCACAACCGCCGCTTGATTTGATAGCTTCAAAAACAGCGTCATAGTTTGGTTCATCTGCTATTTCAGGTACGATTTGCTTGTGAATGATAACTCCGTCTTTCACGACAAAAACCGCGCGAGCAAGCAAGCCTTTAAGCGCTCCTTCATCTATCAAAACACCGTATTTTTCGCCAAATTCCTTAGCTCTAAAGTCGCTTCCCACGCGTAAATTCTCTATGCCCTCAGTAGAGCAAAATCTACCCATAGCAAACGGAAGGTCAAGTGAGATAACGCTTAGTTTTATAGCGTTTTTGCCTGCCATTTTTTCGTTAAATTTGCGAGTTTCGGTTGCGCAAACTCCCGTATCAAGCGAAGGAACGGTAACTAAAATTTCGATTTTACCGCTATTGCCTCCCACTTTAAACTCGCTTAAATCATTTCCCGTAAGCGTAACTTCAGGAGCGCTTTGTCCTACAAATACCTCATCACCTCTTAAATTTACAGGCGAACCTTTGAAATTTACTTTTGCCATTTTTATCCTTTTGAACTGAAATATAACGCAAATATTACTATATTTTTACAAACAATTAACCCCAAACGGCTACAATTATAAATAAACAAGGAGTAAATATGAGCGAAAAAGAGATCTTAGAAAAACTGCAAGAAAAGCGCACTAAATGCGTGGTTTATACTCGCGTTATGGGATATCACAGACCGGTTGAGAGCTTTAATCTTGGCAAAAAAGGCGAACACAAAGAGCGAGTGAAATTTTGTGAGCGTGCAGAGTAAGCCGCTTCACTCCATTACCCCATTTACTACTCTTGACTTTCCCGACAAAACCGCTTGCATAGCGTGGTTTACAGGATGCAATATGCGCTGTGCTTACTGCTACAATACAACCGTAGTGCTTGGCGAAGGGTTTGTCGGAGAAGATGAATTTTTGCATTTCTTAGATAAACGCATCGGCAAACTAAGCGGAGTTGTGTTTAGCGGCGGAGAATGCACTATAAGCAGTAGCTTTTTGCCTCTTGCAAGAGAGGTTAAAAAGCGCGGGTTTTTACTTAAAGTTGATACTAACGGCTCAAATTTAAAAGTTTTAAAAACGGCTTTAAGTGAAAATTTGATCGATTATATCGCGCTTGATTTTAAAGCTCCGAGCCAAAAATTTCATGATATAACGAAGTCAAATTTCTATGAAAATTTCATCCAAACACTTAAGTTTTTGATATCCATAAATTTCAAATTTGAAGTTCGAACGACCGTGCATGCTGATTTGCTCTGTGAAGATGATATATCAAATATGAGCAAAGTACTTCAAAATCATGGCTATAACGGAACTTACTACTTGCAAAATTTTTTAAACACAGGTGAAAATTTCGGAAATTTAACTACTCCGCAAAGAGAATTTGACGCTAATAAGATAGAGTCAAATTTAAAAATAGAGTTTAGGAATTTTAACCAATAGATGAATATTGCTTTACTTCATAAAGTAAAAAATCATAAACTCTTTGCTGAATTAATGTCTCTTCCTCTTCTCCGTTAATAAGTCTTCTAAGGTGTGAAAAATCTATTTTAGAAGCATATCTTTTATGGCTTTTCATAGATTGATCTATACTTAAAAGTAGGGCATCAAGAGTGAGATGATCCTTACATTTTACCTTTGATATATACTCTTTTGTAATCTGTATTAAAACAGCTTTTCTATCCTCGTCATTATCGTAAATCTCTTTTGAAATTTCATATAGTATTATGAAATCATCTTCATCAGGATCAAGTTTAGCAGCTATAATAGCGGCAAAAACTTTCGCACGAAACTCTAAAGAACGATGATGATATACAAAAAATTCTCTAAAAAACGATAGAAGTTTTAATTTCATTCCTATTAACATTTTACAACCTAACTTAAATTTAAGTATTACTTTAGTAAAATTGCATTCGCCTCTTCTTAGACCTGTGCAATGCTACTTTCTCAGGCACCGCTTCAGGGTGGGAACACAGCAGAGCACTTGGATTTAGTGTGTGCCGCAGTAATCTGAGAAGGGGTTTTTAAATTCCATTCTTCAGATTATCGCACAAATTTTTAAATTTTTACTTGCAAAAGAGAAAAATGCTCTTTAAATTCCTCGCAAATTTTAGCGAAATTCACACCATCTACGCTTGGCTTATTCTTAAAAAAACTATCCATATTGTTAAAGCCGTCAATCAGCTCTTTTGACTTCACACCGTAGCTTATAGAAATCCCCGCCTCGATAAATGCCGCAAGCTTATCGCAGTGCTTAAGCGCCTTACCGTCGATTGCGTTAAATTTATCCTCATTTACATTGTCCATCGTACCTTCGTGATAGGTAGGTTTCTTTTCGCAAATTCTATTTTCAAACTCGTTTTTTACGAATTTTCCGTTTTGTTCTCTGATGCCTAAAATGTAGCTGAACTCATCTCTAAAGCTATCAGGCACAAACGGCAAAATCCTCTCATCAATGAGTCTCATCTCATACTCAGTTATGATCTCATTTAGACCTTCAACACCATATTTAACGGGGCTTATAATATCCCTTGTAAGGCTTTCTGGAAGATCGTGAAAAAGAGCGCAAAAGAAGTTATTTTCAAGCCTTTTTGCACAAGCACCGACCTTAAGCGAGTAAAAATAACTTAAAATCGCAACCACAAGCATATGGCCTAAAACTGCCGTTTCAGGGATACGCGGAGTTTGAGCCCAGCGCTTTTGAAAGCGAAGCCTTCCACTTAGATCTACAAGCTTGGCTAGCTTTTGATTCATCACTATTTTTCGCACGCCGATTAGCTCGTAATAGTCCTCAAGCTCCTCTTCAACCTTACTCTTAAGCTCTTCTATATCGCTTAAAAACTGACTTGTTTGATATACGATAGAAAATTCCCAGCGAGTTGCAAGATAGCTTGCCGCCTTTAGGATAAGGCGCTCTTTAGCGTGCTTTTTATCTTTTTTAAGCAGATAATTTCTAAGACGTTCTAAAAATTTGCCTCCGTCGATGTCGCGAACCAAATTTTCAAGTATATTTAGAACCCAGCCGTTTATCTGCTCACTCTTTTGCTTTTGTATCTGATGAAATACGTCAGGGCGGATATCGGTAACCACCACGCGTGCGAAAAACTCAAAAATTCCAGCCTCTATGATGTAGTTCATATCGATATCTTTTTCAAGCTTTGCAATAAAATAAGCGATAACAAATTTATGCGCCTGCTTGTCAAGCTCGACTAAATTTGTCATCTTCGGATAGTCGTTCCAGCGCGAGATGGACGCCGCTTTGAAGATATGTTCGATCAAATTTGCATTTATCATCATTTATCTTTTTTAACTACTCTTGCACGTTTTTCGCCTAAAAATTCAGGCTTTTTAAAACCTTCTCTGGCAGGTTTTTTAGCAGATCCAGATCTTTCTCTGCTTGGCTTTTTATCAAATTCTTTTGTTCTTGAGCCGCTTCTTGAATTTGTACGAGCAGCAGGCTTTCTATCGCTTCTATCACCGCTTCTTTCGCGTTTTTCATAGCTTGGAGTTATGAGAGTGCTTGCAGGTTCTTTGATTTCCGGTTTTTTAATGATCTCATCAGAGCTTATCTCAATAACCGTATGAACGTTGCCGCGCGGGTTAAAGTCGCCCACGATCTTCATCCATTTTGGCTCAAGCTTTCTTTCAAGAACAGAGTAAATTTCGTTTATGCTATCTTCGTGGCTTATATTTCTGTTCATAAAGCTGTTTATATAAAGCTTGATCGCCTTTAGCTCCACTACAAATTTGTTCGGCACATACTCAAGATAAATAGTCGCAAAATCAGGATAACCAGAACGCGGGCAAAGGCAGCAAAACTCAGGCAAAGTGATCTTGATCTTATAATCTCTGCTTTGTTTATTTTCCCAAATTTCAAGGTCGCGCTCGACATCAAACTCTTTTAAAATTTTCTCACCGTATTTTAACTCTTGTCCTAAATCATTTTCATTAATTTCTTGCATATTTTTCCTTAAATTTCTTTTGGTTTTTCTATATAAAACCCTTGTACATAGTCGATTCCACCACTTCTTACGATTTCAAAAAAATCAGCCTTATCTACAAATCTAACAGCTGTTTTTACTCCTATTTTTTTAGCAGTTTTATTAAGATTAACAAATAAACTTTCAAATCTTTCGTCATTTAAATTTTTATTAAACTCAATATCATATATGAAAAAATCTATAGGCAGATGTTTAAAATACTCAAATCCTGCGTTATTTCCACCAAATTTATTAAAAGCAAATCTAAAACCTAAATTTTTATATTGATTTAAAATTTCTTTAAATCTATTCATTTCATTATAAACGATCTTTTCACTAAATTCTAAAATAACTTTATTTGGATTAATTTGACCAGACTCTACGAATTCTTTTATAAAATTTATAAATTGTAAATTTCTAATCGAGACTGATGAAACTTCAATAATATAAGAACCTTCATCATCAAATTTTGACTCAGAAAATTTCTTAATGGCATTTATATCAAATAATATCTCATATCCGTTTTTATTTGCGATATTTTGGGCTTTTTGTTTTGATATAGGTCCAAATTCTTCAGTATCAATTTTGATAAGAATGTTTTTTAAATTCTCTTCATCTTTTAGACTACTAACTAACTGAGATTGAAATAAAAACTGCTTATCTTTTATAGATTTGCAAACAGATTGTTCAAATTCATCTGTAATTGCAAATTTTGCATTTTCTTCTAAACTTAACTTCTCGATTAAAACAGATATTGAATTTTCAATGTTTTTAGAATAATTAATATTAACTAACTCAAATTTAATCTTAAGTTCTATATCGTCTATTCCATTAGATAAAACGCTCTTTTCAAAAATATTTAAAAAATGTATTAGTTGAGAACTCTTACCCTCACAAAACATTAAAAAGCAATCGTTAGTATATCTGCCTATTAAAGTTTTTTTAGACACCTCTTTATTTAGAAAAAAATCTAACCTCTCAATAAGTTTTTTAAGTAAAACATCAGTAATATCAAAACTATAACGCTCATTTATATCGTTTAAATTTAGTATTTTTAGCATTGCTATATTGCCATCTTGGCGATTTTCAAACTGATATGCTTTTTTTGAAATTACTTTTAAAATTTCACTTCTATTAAAAGCGCCAGTAGTGCCATCTAATACTGTTTCATTAAAACTTTGATATATTTTATAAGTAGTAAAATATACCTGACATATTATTAAAACTATTAAAAGTACTATCTCATCATTTTCTAAATTTACTTCATCTCTTTTTATAAAAACATATGCAAAAAATAGAATAAGTGCAAAAAATGGAATAGATATTTCAATAGCAGATATAAATCTTCTTGATCTTTCTTTTATTTGAGAATCCAACATTTATACATCCAAGTGTTTAACGTCTTTTGCGTGCTCTTGTATATAATTTCTTCTCGGCTCCACCTCATCGCCCATAAAGAGATTAAACGTATCACTCGCACTCATCGCATCATTTATGTTTATCTGTAACAAGCGGCGATTTTCAGGATTCATCGTAGTCTCCCAAAGCTGATCGGGATTCATCTCACCAAGACCTTTATAACGCTGTATATAAGCACCTTTTTTAGCATTTTTCTCAACTTCATCAAGAATTTCAATCACATCTTTACTAAAACTAAATTCGCGATCTTTTATCTTTTGATTTATATAAAGTGCTTCTTCGTAAAGAGGATTTGTAAATAAATTTTCATTTACGATAAGCTCTTCAAGACCGCTTTCAGTCTGGACATAGATGCGAATTTCATCTTCATTTATGTATGAATTTAGGATATTGTATCCTTCATTTTCAAGATATATTTTTAAAATTCCAAAAATTTCATTGTAATTTTTAGAAACTATATCAGGATTTTCTATCATATATCTAATCGCACTTAACACGTTAAATCGCTTCTCAAGCTCTTTTAACACGCTTCTATAAGCGGCTACTATTTTAAGAAAATCAATTAAATCCTTATTTCCGATTCCTTCAAATTCCACCCCTTCAATTCCCGTTTCGATCAAAAATTCATTCAAAGCCTTCTCATCTTTAAGATAAATTTCTTTTTTGCCTTTTTTGTATCGGTAAAGCGGCGGTTGAGCAAGATATATGTAGCCGTTTTCAACTACAGGATTTAAAAATCTAAAGAAAAATGTTAAAAGCAGAGTTTGGATATGACTCCCGTCAACATCGGCATCAGTCATTATAATAATCTTATGATAGCGAAGTTTTTCGGCATCAAATTCATCTCCGATACCACAACCAAGAGCCGTTATCATATTTTTAATCTCATCTGATTTTAAAATTTTATCAAGTCGTGATTTTTCAACGTTTAAAATTTTACCTTTCAGAGGTAAAATCGCCTGAAAAACTCTATCACGACCCTGTTTTGCAGAGCCTCCCGCAGAGTCACCCTCCACTAAATAAAGCTCACTTATACTTGCATCTTTACTTTGACAGTCAGCCAATTTTCCAGGCAGAGTTCCTACGCTAAGTCCTTCTTTTTTACGAGTTAAATCTCTTGCTTTTTTAGCGGCTTCTCTTCCTCGAGCCGCCATTAAAGCCTTATTCATTATGGCTTTTGCTTCGATAGGATTTTCTTCAAAATACTTAACCAAAACTTCAAAAGTCATCTTTTGAACGATAGGTTTTACATAGCTTGAACCAAGTTTTCCCTTAGTTTGACCCTCAAATTGCGGCTCAGGAACTTTAACGCTTACAACAGCAATAAGTCCTTCTCTGATGTCATCGCCCGTTATTTTTGTATCTTTTTCACGCACGGAAGCGTTTGCTGCGATGTAGTTTGTTATCGCTCTAGTTAGACCCGCACGAAAACCGGCTTCGTGAGTTCCGCCGTCAGGAGTTTTGATATTATTTACGAAACTTAGTAAATTTTCGCTATATGTTTCGTTATACATCAAAGCAAAATCAACTATCACATCCTCTTCACCACCGCTAAATGATACGGCTTTGCTAACCGGATTTGATCTGTTCATATCGGTTACGAAGCTCTCAAGTCCGCCTTCAAAGTGATAACTCTCACTTCTACCTGTGCGTTGATCTTTAAAATTTATAGTTATTTTTGGATTTAAGTATGCAAGTTCGCGAAATCTCTTAGTCAAAATTTCATCGTCAAATTCCGTTACTTCAAATATACTGTCATCAGGCCAAAATTCAACCATAGTTCCGGTTCTATTTGTAGTTTTTATGATCTCCATTTCGCTTGTTGGAATTCCTTTTGCAAATTCTTGCCTGTGAAGATTTCCGTCACGCTTAATATTTACAACCAATTTTTTTGAAAGTGCATTTACTACAGATACACCGACACCGTGAAGACCGCCTGAAACTTTATAAGTGTCTTTATCAAATTTACCGCCTGCGTGAAGCACGGTTAGTACAACAGTCGCAGCCGAAATTTTCTCGGTAGGGTGCATATCTACAGGAATTCCACGACCGTTATCGCTAATTATCGCTGAGCCTTCGTTTGTAATTTCAATATTTATCGTATCACAATACCCGGCCATCGCCTCATCGATAGAGTTATCAACAACTTCATAAATCATATGATGAAGTCCGTTTATATGAGTATCTCCGATATACATTCCAGGGCGTTTTCTAACGGCTTCTAAACCCTTTAAAACTTTAATATTTTCTGCACCGTAATTTTGTTGCATAAACTAACCTTAATTATAAATTTATTGGCATTATTATCGTTTTTAGCTCATTTGAACTAACAGTAAATGCCAAATTTGAGTCATTAAAACCAAGCTCGAAACTATCTTCTTCGATATTTGTTAAAAAGTCTATCAGGTATCTATTTCTAACACCTACAAAAAATTCCTCGTCAAGTCCTGTTTGAAAATCAATCACAGTTCTAGCCTCTGAATTATCTTCAATAATACTTTCAAAAGTTATGGTTTGAGGAGCGAAAATTATTTTCATACCATCTGATAAAATTGATATAGTTTTAATCCCCTCTATCATCTTATCTCTGCTTAGTTTTAGTCGTTTTTTAATTTCTTTTGGAATTACCCTATCGTAATCAGGAAATTTTCCGTTTATAAGTTTTGTGAAAAACTCAAAATTTGCACTTTGAGCTATCAAGATATTTTCATCATAGTAAATTTCGATCTTATCGTAAAATAGCTTTTGAATTTCACTTATCGCTTTTTTTGGAATTATCAGCGAAAATTCATTTTGAGTTGGGGTTTCAGATCTAAATACACTTAGCCTTTTTGTATCTGTTCCGACGATGTTTATGTAGTTTTGTTTAATATCTATAAGAGCTCCGTTTAGCTCGTATTTTGGGTTATTTGTGTCTATGTTAGGAAATATCTTTTTAAGGCTTCGTCCAAGCATTATCGCATCTATGTCAAATTTACTCTTTCCTTCTACAGTTGGAAATTTAGGAAAATCTTCAAATTTATACATAGGAAGTTTGTATTTTGAGTTTTTTTGCTTGATGTAAAGGTAGTTATTTACCGTTTCAAGAGTTACCTCTTCATCTTTTAAGCTTCTTATAATGTCAAGCAGTTTTTTGCCGTTTGCGGTTGCATTTCCTTCGTCCATTATCTTTACATTGCTTAGTTTATATGCAAGACCTATCTCATGATCTGTGGCTTTTATATTTAAAATTCCATCTTTAGCGCAGATATATATGTGAGAAGTTATAGCGCTTAAATCTTTTTTTTCTAAGTAAGGATTTGTGTTTGTAACTATGCTTTCAAGAGCATTTTTGTTAATTACCGCCTTCATAGTTTTCTTCCTTTATTTTTTAAATTTCTTTTAGTATCAGTAGTAGGTATCATGAATATGTGAAAAACAGTTTCAAAGCTTGAAATTTCAGCATTTTGATAGTTAAAAACTAAATCTGATTTTTCACATTTATTCACATATTTCATCTTAAATTTTTATCCTTTTGTCAAAATTTTGTTTTTGATCTCTTCAACTTTTATCTTAAAATACTCATCTTCATTTATCATTTCATTTATCTTTTTGATATTGTGACTAACTGCCGAGTGATCTTTCATATTAAAATAACTTGCTATCTGAGGCATAGAATTTGGCGTTAAATTTTTAGCTAGATATATTACGATTCGCCTTGCTTCAACGATATTTTTCACGCGTGATTTGCTTTTTATCTCGCTTGGTTTTATATTTAGCTCTTTGCTTACTATTTCGATTATGTTTTCTAAATTTATATTTTCACGCTTCTCTTTTATCTGATCTCTTAATATATTTTTAGCAAATTCGAGGCTTATCTCTTGTCTCATGAGTGTCGCGTAAGCGTTTAAATTTATAATTGCGCTTTCGATTTCGCGGATATTATCACCCATGTTAGTTGCGATATATTCGATCACATCTTTAGTTAGATAGATTTTATCAAATTCGCATTTTTTCTTGATAATCGCTATCTTCGTATCAAGCTCAGGAGGGGTGATATCAGCTATAATTCCCCATTCAAAGCGCGTTCTAAGCCTATCTTCAAAGCCTCTTAAGTGCTTTGGCTGGCGATCTGATGTCATTACGATCTGGCCGTTTTTTGAATGAAGTTCGTTAAATGTGTGAAAAAACTCTTCTTGAATTTTATCCGTTTTTCCTAAAAACTGCACATCATCTATGAGCAAAACATCACAGTTTCGGTACTTCTCGCGAAATCTCTCCATTGAGTGGTTGTTGATATGATATGTAAAATCAGTTATAAACTGCTCACTTGTGATACAAATTACAACTTTGCCGTTATTTAAGCAGAAATTTCCGACTGATTGGAGCAAGTGAGTTTTACCAAGACCTGTTGGACCGTAGATAAATAGCGGATTATACGCTTTTCCAAGCTGCTCGGCGGCTGATTTTGAAGTGATGTAAGCGTATTGGTTTGAATCACCCACAACGAAATTTTCAAAGGTATAGCTTGGGTTTAAAAGACTACTTTGAGCCTTTATCTGATTTACATCTACTTTTGCGGTTTTGATCTGTGGCTTGCTCTTTTGAGAAGTGATGTTTATATGAGGTTTTGCACCAGTTTTTACTTCAAAAAGATGAGCTATTTTGCCTGCGTATTTTGTTTGGATAAATTTTGCTATAAGTTCATTTGGAGCGTTAAATACGATAACTTCTGAATTTGAAGCTTTTTCGTTAAATTTAAGCTGCTTTATGTAACACTCATATTCTGATTTTAAAATTTCGTGTCCAAGTAGCTCTAAAACCTCGTTTGCAAGCAAATTTATCCCTTTTTATTATAGTGGTTTATCATTTTATCTTAAATTTCATAAAATCTTTGTTAAAATGCCTTTAGGATATGTTTTTCACAGCGTGAAAAAAACGTGAAAAACTTTTTTATTTGGCAAATTAAGGATGTGATGAAAATTTTAGGAATTGATCCTGGAAGCAAGAATTGCGGTTATGCGATTATCGAAAAAACTGCGTTAAAAACAAATTTGATTGAAGCCGGACTTATAAAGATTAAGCCCGATTTGCTTCAGTATCAGATAACGCAGCTTTGCGAAGGACTTGATCTGATTTTTAAAAACCACAAATTCGATGAAGTTGCGATTGAGGATATATTTTTTGCGTATAATCCAAAAACGGTTTTAAAGCTGGCTCAGTTTCGAGGTGCATTAAGCCTTAAAATTCTTCAAATTCACGGAGAATTCGCAGAATACACGCCGCTTCAGGTAAAAAAAGCGGTAACAGGCAAGGCAAAAGCGGATAAGGAGCAAGTTGCCTTTATGGTGAAGAAAATTTTAGGAATTACTAAAGATATAAAACCGCTTGATATAACCGATGCTATCGCGGTTGCATTAACGCATGCAAATAATTTGCGGATAAAAAAATAAATTTAAAGGATATAAAATGAGGAAAATTTTAGTTGTTTTGGCTGTTTTTGCATCGATAAATTTATTTGCAAATGAAGTTTCAAAAGATAATGAAATCATCTGCAACTACTCAAATTTAGGCATAGAAACAAAGAAAACTACAAAAGCAAAACAGATTATGGTTAAAGATGTATTGTTTAGCGGTTCAAATTCGCAAAATTTTGGAGTTAAAAAGGACTTAAGACAAACTTGTGAAGTTTTAAACTGCGTAATGGATGATAGCGTAGAAAATAAGCAGGCATTTTTCAAAAATGCAACACTTACGATATTAAATGGAGATGATGAGATATCCAATATGGCGGTTGATTATTTTAGTTCTCGTGAATTTGATTTTGCTAAAAAATTAAGACATGATGCTTTACTTTTAAAATTTGGTTGCGACTATGAACTTATACCTATTGAAACAAGAAATGGCGTGAATAAAGTATTTGTAAAAGCTATCGTCATGTCAAGAGGAAAAGAGATTGGTAAAATAGAAATAAACGGCAGAGTCCTTGCTATAAGAGGTAAATTTGGCATGGTGCAAGACATGCAGGTTTATAATCTAAAATTAAAAGAGATAAAAGAGTAAAATTTAGTCGCGTGACATCAAAACCACGCGAATTTTTAATGTTCACTGTTTGCGATGTGATTTTCATAAATAAATTTATGTTCATCAGGCAATGCGTCGTAAATTATATGAGCTAGATCACGTATTTCCCAAAGAGCGGATTTGGAGCTTCTTAAGGATAAGAAATTTTGCAAACTTCTAGCGTTTATACTCCATGTTAATTCCGTTTTATAGCACTCCGGTAAGCAGTATTTGACGATGTCAAGGCTTGTTGTAGTCGTGGCTAAAATTTCGCGTAGATTATCAAGTGCTTTTATGCTTGCGTTATCGATTAGCTCATTTCCCGTTAGCACGATGTATCTGCTTGCGTTTTCAAAGTCGCCAAGCTCAAATTTCGCCTCGTTTCTAAGCTCTTTTAGTGTGTAACGGGTTGATTTCACACTTAAGCTTGCTATGCGGTGACGAGCTAGTTCTTGAAGCAGTGCGCGCGAAATTCCTTGGATGTAAAAGTTATAATAAAGATGCTCAAGCGTGCTTGCGTGCTTGTATTTGTTGCCCACTCGGTCGATGAGTTCGATATCTTTTTCACCTCCATTATCACCCTTGTCAAAGCTTTGCCAACACGTGCGAATCGCGTGCGAGCAGATATTAAGAGGAGTGAAATTTAGAAGTGTTACTTGCATTTTAGCTCTTTATTTATGAAATTTAATCTCGTAAATTTAGCTAAAATTTTTATGAAATTCAAGTCAGATCAGGGGCGTTGTATAGCCCCTATAATAGTAGATAATTAGTTTTTAAGCTGTAAGAGAGTGTTTAACATCTCGTTGCTTGTAGTGATCGTCTTTGAGTTAGCTTGAAATCCGCGCTGAACGACGATTAGCTGAGTTAGTGAGCGGCTTAGATCGACGTTACTCATCTCTAAGCTTGAAGCTGAAATTTTGCCGCGTCCGGAAGTATTAGCAGCACCTATTATCGGATCTCCTGAGTTTGCAGTCATTGCAAATAAGTTACCGCCTTCGCTTGTAAGACCTTCGTTATTTGTAAATTTAGCCACCGCAACTTGCGCAAGTCCCAAACTTCTACCGTTTGTAAATGTGCCTACAAGTGTACCTGACTCATCTATTCTAAGACCGTTTAATTCGCCTCCTGTATAACCGTCTTGGCTGATATTTGCAGTTGCTGAGTCGTTATCATAGCTTGTCATTCCGGTAAAGCCCATTGTATCGCCTAAATTTAGCTCTATATGTTGACCTGCCGATGAGCCGTTAGCCGCGCCAAATGTGATACTAGCAGGGCTATATGTGCCAAGCGAACCGTCGGCGTTAAATCTAATATATCCTGTTATTACATTTTCAGGTTTGCCGTCGAAATTTATCTTATTTGGCTCGGCAACTTGAATGATCATCGTCCATTCTGTTCCGTTATTTTCAGTGTAAGCACGTTTCGTAAAATCAATCTTTACGTTGTGTTTAGCGCCTAAACTATCGAATACATCTATGCTTGAGCTGTGGCTTGCCATATGCAGGCTATCTGTTACACGCTTTGATTCACCTGTGCTTAGTGAGCCTGCCAAAACGGCCATAGTTTTTTTGAATCCGATATTTTCAGTTATATTGTTTTTGGCATTACTTAGAGCTGTAACGGTTAAGTACATATTGTGGTCATTATCATCGGTATCATTGTTTGCAGTAGGTTTTGGATTATTAGTTGCAGGATCTATTGTGCCATCGGTTGCATCTGCGTCATCTTCATTAAATGCATCACCTTTTGGGTTTTTTATCTGAAATTGACCATATTCGTTTACAGTTACTTCTACGCCATCGTTTTTATTATCTGCTATTTTATCTGTGAAATCTGTTTGTTTAGGCGTGCCATCAGCTTCATTGCCGACTTTTTCTCCAATATAATTTACCCAAAGTCTTGCATCTTTTTGCATAGCTTCTCTTAAATCTTCTGTAGTTGTGACTTTTCTCTCTGTAGAGTCGTTATAAGTATGAGTTGAATTTGTCTTTGTTTTACTATACGTATATTGATAAGCTGTAATTATATTTGTAGTAACTAAATCTCCTATAGCTGTATTTGCTACAAGTTTTATATTTTTATTTTCAACTGATGCTCCTAAATTATTTCTGTTGGTTAATACAAGTTGATTTCCATTAGTTACGCTTGCTTCAACACCTGTTTTATTATATTTCTCATTTATTGCAGCTGCTAACTGGCTAATATTCTTAATATTGCCTAGTTTTATATTTTCTCCATTTAAAACAATATCAAGCGTTTGTGGAGCTGCAAAATTTCCAAGTGGGTCAGCACCTACGTTCAATGCTTTTGTCTTAGCATCAGAGTAGCTTATCCAAATGCCTTGACCATCTCTTAGATTATAAGCGTCTCCATCATTATTAAATAACACTCCTAGATCTGTTCCTCTTTCTCTTAGTCTTTGTTCACCAGTTTTTGTTACATAAAACTCATCTTCTCCAACATTATTTTCATCATGTATTTCATTATCTGTTTTAATGCTATCAAGAGGAGATTTTTCTACCCATCTAGTGTATTGATCAAGTTGATAGATAGGAATTTTTTTAGTTCCAACATCATCTCCACTATCTAAATTTGCTTTTAATGCTATCTCTTTAGTGGCTCTTGCCGGAGTCGTAAGTCCTGGCGGAATAATTATATTTTCTATCGGTCTTGTCGGATCTATCTCTCCCGTAGTTTCATCTCTCATCCAGCCTTGAACGATATGCCCGCCGTTATCTACGAAATTTCCGACACTGTCGCGTGAGAAGTCACCGTTTCTAGTATAAAGACGAGTTTTTCCACTATCTGGGCTAACTATAAAAAATCCATCGCCTTGAAGGGCAATATCGGTCTGTTTATCTGTAGTTTGAAGCGAGCCTTGCTTGAAAATTTTTGTAGTAGTATTAACCTGTGTTCCAAGGCCTACTTGCATAGAGTTTAAACCGCCATGTTTATTTTGAGGAGCGGTAGATACGCGAGAAGTTTGATATATAAGATCATCAAAATTTGCTCTACTATATTTAAAACCTATGGTGTTTACGTTTGCTATGTTATTACCTTCGACATCCATTGCTATTTGGTGAGCCTGAAGTCCCGTAACTCCAGACCAAAGAGATCTCATCATAATCTTATCCTTTTATGCAATTTTTAAAAGATAAAAGCAAAAGATGTTCCAAAAAATGTAAATAGAGTAAAGAATAGTAATTAAATTTTATAGCCTACCAGTCAAGTATAGCAGGCTATAAAATTATAGGGATTATAATATCATTGCTCCTATAATACCACCTATTATAAGTGGAATATTAAAGAAAATAAATGTCGGCACGCAAGTATCGTAGATATGGTTGTGCTGTCCATCGGCATTTAGACCTGCTGTTGGTCCGAGTGTGCTATCACTTGCAGGGCTTCCAGCATCCCCAAGTGCTGCAGCAATACCAACTAAAAGAATAATAGCCGGAAATGAAAATCCTAAAGATATAGAAAGCGGAACATAGATCGCAGCTATAATAGGTATGGTGCCAAAGCTAGTTCCTATGCCCATAGTTACAAGTAGTCCTATGGTTAGCATCATTATAGCTCCTCCTAATTTTCCACCAGCGATATTGCTAGCAAAATTTACAAGTTGTTCGATACCGCCACTCTCTCTTAAAACAGAGCCAAAGCCAGCTGCAACAAGCATAATAAATGCGATAAAGCCCATCATGGCTAGACCGCTATCCATGACTTTGTCTATCTTGTTATACTCTATGCCACCAAAAGCCACCATAACAAGAAGTCCCAAAAGTGCCCCAAGAGGCATACTTGATGTGTAAATTTGCACTACAAACGCTACTATGGCACCTCCTAACACCGCCCACTCTTTCTTTGTCATTTTTAGGCTTTTAGCTAATTCCGCTTCTTGCATCTCTAAATTTTCAAAGTTTGTATGTTTATATTCTCTTTTTTTAGAGTAAAATATAGAGATTGCCAAAAATAGGCCTACTAGCATTGAAAATCCGCCTATCCACATTACACTTTGAATATCTGAAATTTCTACATTTACGCCATTATTTGCAAGTTCTTTTTTTATAATACCGTGAAAAATAAGTCCAAAACCTACACTAAGGCTTACATAAGGCGCTTTTAAACCAAATGTCAGAGCTGTTGCTATAGCACGTCTATCTATATTTAATTTATTCATAAGAGGTAAAAGTGGTGGAATAAGTATAGGTATAAACGCTATGTGAACCGGGATTAAATTTTGAGAAAAACACGCTATTGCAGCAATTATTAATGAAAAATATGCACGAGTGCTGCTTAAAATTTTAGTTATACTATTTATTAAAATAGCCGTTAAATTCGTATTTGCGATAGCAGCCGCAAGAGCTCCTAATAAAATATAGCTAAGAGAAGTCTCTAAATTTCCTTTCATACCGGTAATTAGAGTAGAGGTAGTAGCTGTAAGGGCATCAAAAAATGCACTAAAGCTAGCAAATCCGTTATGATACATCAAACCGGCGACAAGCGCTGAAACCAGAATCGATAATAATACATTAAAGCGAAGCAGACAAAGCACAGTCATAATTACTATGCTTACAACAACGGGATTAGAGAGCATAAAATTTCCTTATTTTGATGAATAATTGGTTATTATACCTCTATTTGTCTTAAATTTATAAATTATTAAGTTTGATTTTGAAATAAATTTGAACAATAATTTATGTAAAAAAACATATTTCAAGCAAGGTAAGATTATTTTATACCTAATATAATAAAATAATTGATAAAATCTATAAAATTTTACTAAAAGGAAAGACATGAGAAGCGATATCATAAAAAAAGGCTACACAAGGGCGCCTCATCGCTCTCTTTTGCGTGCTACGGGGCTTAAGGACGAGGATTTTGATAAGCCATTTATCGGCATTGCAAACAGCTTTATAGAGATAATTCCGGGGCATTTTTTCCTAAATCGCTACTCTGGAATTTTAAAAGACGAAATTCGCAAAAACGGCTGTGTGCCGTTTGAATTTAACTGCATAGGCGTAGATGATGGTATCGCGATGGGTCACGGCGGTATGCTTTATAGCTTGCCAAGCCGCGAGATCATCGCAAATTCGGTTGAAACTGTCATGAACGCTCACAGCCTAGACGCGCTTGTGTGTATGCCAAACTGCGATAAGATCGTGCCTGGTATGATAATGGGTGCGCTTAGGGTAAATGTACCGACCGTATTTGTAAGCGGCGGACCGATGAAAAAGGGTTACACCAAAGACGGACGTCCGATCGACCTTGCTACGGCGTTTGAAGCGGTGGGCAAATTTGAGACTAAAGAGATAAGCGAAGCCGAGCTAAAAGATATCGAGTGCAACGCCTGTCCAAGCGGTGGAAGTTGCAGCGGAATGTTTACTGCAAATTCGATGAATACGCTTTGCGAGGCGATGGGTATAGCTCTAAGCGGCAACGGCACGATACTAGCACTTACACCTGAACGTGAGGAACTTGTGAGAAAAGCGGCGCGTAGAATTTGCGAGATCGCGCTTGATGAGAGATTTAAGATACGCAATATCCTAAACGCAAAGGCCGTTAGAAACGCACTTGTAGTTGATATGGCGATGGGCGGAAGCAGCAATACCGTGCTTCATATGCTAGCTATTGCGCGTGAGGCGGGAGTGGATCTGCAAATTTCAGAGTTAAATGAAATAAGCTCAAACATCGCTCACATAGCCAAGATAAGCCCAAGCTTGCCAAACGTGCACATGGAAGATATCGGGCGAGCGGGCGGAATGAACGCGGTTATAAAAGAAATTTCGCGCCGAGATAACGGAATGCTTCATTTAGAAAATTTAACCGTTTCGGGTGAAACTCTGGGCGAACGAGTCGGTGCTAGCGAGATAAAAGATGAAAGCGTGATCCATAAAGTCGAAAATGCTTATTCGCAGGTTGGCGGACTGGCGATTTTGTTTGGAAATTTAGCCGAGCAAGGATGTGTGATAAAGACGGCAGGCATCGTGGGAGAGCGTAAATTTAGCGGTAAAGCGGTCTGCTTTAACTCTCAAGATGAGGCGATAGAGGGAATTTCAAGCGGCAAGGTAAACAAGGGCGACGTGGTAGTTATCCGCTATGAAGGTCCGCGCGGAGGTCCCGGAATGCAAGAGATGCTAAGCCCTACTAGCCTAATCATGGGTCGCGGACTTGGTGCGGATGTGGCGCTGATAACGGACGGTAGGTTTAGCGGTGCCACAAGGGGACTAAGTATCGGACACGTAAGCCCTGAAGCGGCTGAAGGCGGTATGATAGGACTGCTTGAAGATGGCGACATAATCGATATAGACGTGGATACTTACAGCATAAATGTGCGACTAAACGAGGCTGAAATTTCAGCTCGCAAAGCGAAATTTAAACCGCTTGAAAAAGAGCTAAATTCTCGCTGGCTAAGACAATATCGTAAGCTTGTGACAAATGCGAGCAGCGGCGCGATTTTAGAAGCTTAAATTTCGGAGTTATATATGAAAAAAATCATAGTATTTTTAAGCTTTTTAGCAGTTCTTTTAGCAGATGAATGTATTGATGCAAATAGTTGTTTTGAAGAGGGTAGCAAGGCAGCATTTTCAGGAGATTATATGCTATCTAATAAATTTTATAAAAAAGCTTGTGAAATGGGGCATCAGGGTGCTTGTGAAAGAATGAAAGAGTATGAGGACAAAAAAGAGGCGATAAATATGCAAGTCTCTGCTGAGCAGTTTAATGTAGTTAAAAAATCCTGTGAAGGCGGAGATGTAAAACAGTGTGAGAGTCTGGCTACATTTTATATGTCCGGGAAAGGAACAAAACAAGATTATAAATCTGCTTACGAGATAGCTAAGAGTTGGTGCGATAAGGGAGAGACGAAATTTTGTACTCTTGCAGGAATGCTTAATGATGATGGAGTTCTTGGTGAGGCTAATTATCAAGAGGCTATGAAGTATTATGAAAAGGCTTGTGAAAAGCTAGATGCTCAAGCTTGTACAAATTTAGGTCTTATTTATATCTCTGGGCGTGGTGTGAGCGCCGATATGAATCTTGGAGTATCTTATATCAACAAAGGCTGCGAGAATGGCGATGTAAATGGCTGTGTGGTGCTTGGCGAATTTTATTTTAAAAATAAAGATTATGAAAAAGCCAAGCCGTATCTAAAGGCTACTTGCGAGAATGGAAACGGCGTTTCTTGCATGTATATGGGTATAGCCTTGATGCCAAAGGATTTTAGGGGTCAAATAAGCGTAGAGGCCGCTGCATACTTCGATAGAGCTTGTAAGCTAGGTATTAAAGAGGGGTGTTTGTAAATTAGCATTTGTTAGTTAAAATTTATAGGCGAAACTTAACGCCTATAAATTTGATTATAAGATATTATTTTAATTGCTCTTCTTTTCTTCTTCTAAATTTTCAAAGTATCTTTCAGGGTATTTTTCAACCTGATTTACATTTAAAAGTACGAATTTGTAGCTCAAAAAAAGAGCAAGTATCCAAAGAAAAAAGAAAATAATTGCAGTTGTCATATTTGTTCCTTAGTATGCGTGGTGATCGTTTTTGATCTCATCTTGAGTGATTTTGCGACTATCTATAGCTCTCCAAACCACAAAGATATATGCCAATACAAATGGCACAATAAGACTTACGTAAGCCATCACTCCAAGAGTGTAGTGGCTAGAGCTTGCATTCTTTATAGTTAGCGAGCTTTGCAAATTTGAAAAAGACGGATAAAAGGCCGTATTATTTAACCCCGCTATCAAAAATAGCCCCATTACTACAAATACTACTCCGATTCCGTAAGGAACTACTCCGTAAATGCTTTTAGTAAATGCGCCTTTATAAATTCCATATAGCACAAGTCCAAGTCCTATTAACATTATAAGAGTAACGATTGGCATTTTTACTAAATTTAGTGCGTATTTAAAGCCTACTAGGCTTACTATACCCTCTCCGTCATACTCAAAGCCTGTTTTTGTAAATATCCAGATTATAAAAAGCAAGAAAAACGGCAAAAACAAGATAGTATTTTTTAGAACAGCTTTTCTGGCTTTTGCTCTAAAATTTTCATCCGAGATATTATTGATTAGATATAAAGCCCCGCCTACGCGAGATAGGAAAAACATCGCAATTCCAAGGGGATAGAGTAGGGGATTGGCAAGTGCCTCAAGACCTCTATATGGAGTTTTCCACTCCACGAAGTTATGCTCGCCTAGTGCAAAGTCGCTTCCTGAAAAAAATGTGCTAACGGCCATTCCTATTAAAATAACTCCAAGCGAGCCGTTTATATAAAGAAAAATTTCATAAGTTTTTTGACCTAAAAAATTGTCCGGTTTTTTTCTATACTCGTAACTAACGGCTTGCAAAATAAAGCAAAATAAAATTGCCAGCCACACCCAATACGCCCCACCAAAGCTAGTAGCATAAAAGAGCGGAAATGCAGCAAAGCATGCTCCTCCGAACATGACAAGGGTAGTAAATGTAAGCTCCCATTTGCGACCCACGGAATTTATTATCATGTCTTTTTCTATTTCGCTCTTTGGTAATCCAAATATAAGTGTTTGCCCGCCTTGAACGAACATCATAAATACTAAAAGCCCGCCTAACAAGCTAACTATAACCCACCAATAAATTTGAAGTATTTCGTGTGATAAACTAAGCATGACTTTCAAATCCTATCTTTATTTGTTTTAGCATTATTTTTATCTCGGCTATTAGTAGTGCTGTAAAAAGCACCGCAAATAGAGTAAATGAGATTTTGACATTTACGCTACCTAAATTTGTCGCACCTACACCCACGGTCATCAGGTCTTGTATGGCCCACGGCTGACGCCCCACTTCGGCTACTATCCAGCCAGCTTCTGCTGCGATATACCCCAGAGGAATTGTCCACACGCATATCCAAAGGAGCTTTTTAAAGCTTTCGATATTATTTGCCATGCATAGATACATAACTACGAAAAATAGAGCTATAAAGTATGTGCCAAGCATAACCATAATTCTAAAGCTGTAAAAGGTCAATGCTACAGGAGGCACAGCATCTGTCGGTTTTTCTAGATATCCGTAGCCTAAGAAATTCATATTGGCTTCAAGAAGATTTTGCGCTTTCGCCATAGCCTCTTTATCACCTGCCTTTTTAGCCTCTTGATATGTTCTTAGTGCGTCTACGGCGATCTTACCCTTTGTCATCTTGCTACTTACGCTCTCTATATTACGCTTTTCATTTCCAAAAACTAAATCGTCAATACCGGGAATAAAAGCGTTTATATCTCTTTTGCCTATAAGCGAGAGCATATAAGGTATCTCTACGTCAAACATAAAAGGACTTTGTCCGTCTCCTGGTTGTTTGTCTGGCTTAAGCATTCCAAACATCACAAGTCCTTGTCTGCTATCTCCCTCGTAAAGTCCTTCCATGGCTGCAAGCTTCATCGGTTGAGTTCTAGTTACTTGAAATCCGCTCTCGTCACCGCTAAATAGCAAGAATAAAGAAGTTACAAGGCCAAAGCTCGCCGCTACTATCATGCTTTTTTTAGCCATTATAATATGTCTTCCTTTTAGGATAAACCAGGCTGAAATTCCTATCACAAATAGAGCCGAGATAACATATCCGCTTGTTACTGTGTGTAAAAATTTAATAATTCCAACAGGACTTAATGCCACTTCAAAGAAGTTTTGCATCTCCATTCTTGCGGTGTCCGGATTAAATTTCATCCCTATTGGATACTGCATCCAACCGTTTGCTATCAAAATCCAAAGTGCGCTTAAATTTGATCCTATAGCCACAAGCCATGTTGAGATTAGGTGAAATTTTTTGCTAACTTTATCCCAACCAAAGAACATAACCGCAAAAAATGTACTTTCAAGGAAGAATGCCAAAAGTCCTTCTATAGCAAGCGGTGCACCGAATATATCGCCTACGAACCAGCTATAGTTCGCCCAGTTTGTACCGAATTCAAACTCCATGATGATACCGGTCGCAACACCTATTGCAAAATTTATTGCAAAAAGTTTAAGCCAAAATTTAGTTATATGTTTCCACTGCTCATTTCCAGTTTTGACATAAATACTCTCCATAATAGCTATGATAAAGCTAAGTCCTAATGTCAGAGGAACGAACAGGAAGTGATAGATAGCAGTTAGTGCAAACTGCGCTCTAGACCAATCGACAGATGCTAATTCGGACATTTTATTCCTTTGTTAAATTTAATATAACGAAGTCAGCCTTTTCTTCGTTTGTATTAAATTTTGTATTTAAATTTTCATCAAAGATAAAGACTTTAAGTATCCCAAACATTATTACAAGTTTTATCGCTATAAGAAGCCATAAACTCTTGCCAAGCCTCATATTCTTAAAGCCTTCTATATATAGTTCGGATATGTTTTTAAGGTATTTTTTAATCATAATATTAGATTTTATAATAAATTAACTTAAAAAATAATTTTAAATTTTAATTCAAAATCAAATTATAAGCTCTCAACCAATTATAAATTTTAAAAAGCTATAATTTGTCATTAAAATAAAAATTTAGAGGAAATTTAATGGATGAAGTAAATAAAAAAGCTCAAGATTCTCAAACCAAGTATATTTTTATAACTGGTGGCGTTTTGAGTTCTCTTGGAAAGGGTATCGCGGCGGCAAGTATTGCAACCTTGCTTAAAAATACGGGATTAAAAGTAAGTATGCTCAAAGCGGATCCTTATATCAACGTAGACCCCGGCACTATGAGCCCTCTTGAGCATGGAGAGGTTTTTGTAACTGATGACGGTGCAGAGACCGATCTTGATCTGGGTCATTATGAGAGATTTTTGGATAAGAGTCTTAGTCAGGATAATAGCTTTACTACTGGTAGAGTATATAGCTCGGTTATCGAAAAAGAGCGCAGAGGCGATTATAAGGGCAAAACTATTCAAGTTATTCCTCATATCGTGGGTGAAATTGTAGAGCGTATCAAAAAGGCTGGCAGAGGACAAGATATCTTAATAGTAGAGATCGGCGGAACCGTAGGAGATATAGAAGGACTACCTTTTTTAGAGGCGATTCGAGCTCTACGTATAGAAGTAGGCAGAAAGAATGCGATGAATATTCATCTAACTCTTGTGCCTTTTATTAAAGTTGCGGGAGAGCTTAAAACTAAGCCCACTCAGCATAGCGTAGGAGAGCTAAGGCGTATAGGAATAAGTCCTGATATGATAATTTGCAGAAGCGAGCAGCCTTTAAATCGTGATCTTAAAGATAAGATAGCATCAAGTTGCGGAGTCGAGAGAAATTGCGTTATAGAAAGTCTTGATGCGCTTAGTATATATCAAGTGCCACTAGCGTTTTTAAAGCAAGACATTCTAACTCCTATTGCCGAACTTTTAGAGCTTGGAGATCTTAAAGTCAATATGGAGACTTGGGATAGCTTAGTAAAGCGAATAATAGCTCCTACCAAAGAGACTGCTATAGCCTTTGTAGGTAAATACGTAGATCTTAAAGAGAGTTATAAGAGTCTTACCGAGAGCATTATCCATGCGGGTGCGAATTTAGACACTAGAGTAAATTTAAAATGGATAGATAGCGAAAAAATAGAGTCTGAAAATGTCGATGAGCTATTAAGGGATGTCGATGGAGTATTGGTTGCCGGAGGATTTGGTGAACGCGGTATAAGCGGCAAGATAGAGGCTATTAAATTTGCTCGTGAACATAAAATTCCATACCTTGGAATTTGCCTTGGCATGCAGCTTGCAATGATAGAATTTGCTAAAAACGTGCTTCATTTAGAAGATGCAAATTCGGTCGAATTTAATCAAGAGTGTACAAATCCTATAATCTACCTTATCGATAGCTTTATCGATGCAAATGGAGAAAAGCAGATCAGGACCTATCAGACCCCAATAGGCGGCACTATGAGGCTTGGGGCTTATACTTGCGATATTAAGCCAAATTCGCTTTTGAGTAAAATTTATTCAGGCTCAAAACAAGTAAAAGAGCGTCATCGACATCGCTACGAGGCAAATCCTAAATATAGGGCGGAGTTTGAAGGTGCTGGAATGATAGTAAGTGGTGAGAGCGAGGGGCTAATAGAGGCTATAGAACTAAACTCGCATCCATGGTTTTTAGGCGTACAGTTTCACCCGGAGTTTACATCTCGCCTTGTAAAACCAAATCCCGTGATTTTAAGTTTTATTGATGCGTCAATAAAAAATCATGTTGAGTAAGAGTGATATTAGGGAGTTACTGAATCAAAGATTTAGCAAGGATTTGCACAAAAGGCTTTCAGAAATTCCCATGCCCTGCATGCTTAAAGATATTTACAAGGGCGCAAATCGCATAAAAGAGGCGATTGAAAATAGAGAGAAAATTGTCATAGTGGGTGACTATGATGTGGATGGTGTAGTTTCTAGTGTAATAATGGCCGAGTTTTTCGATGATTTAGGAGTAAGCGATTATTTTGTGCGTATTCCAAATCGATTTAGCGACGGATATGGATTAAACGGTCAAATTGTCGAAGAACTAAAAGACGTAAATCTTATTATTACAGTAGATAACGGAATATCGGCAAATGAAGCTGCTGAAATTTGTAAAAAACGTGGAATCGATCTTATTATAACAGATCATCATATGCCGCCTGAGGTTTTACCTGAGGCTTATGCGATAATTAATCCAAAGCAGAAGGATTGCGCCTTTCCTAATATAGAAATTTGCGGTGCGCAAGTGGCTTGGTATATGGTAGGTGCGCTAAAAGATGTGTTAAAAATAGAGTATGATATGGCCAAATTTTTAGATCTTTTAGCTATCGCGATAATTGCTGATATGATGGAGCTTAGGGATATGAACCGTATGCTTGTGCGTCTTGGAGTTAATAAATTAAATAGCTCGAATCGTGCCGCATTTACCGCTATTAAGCAATTTTACGGGAAAGAGAAATTTGAGTGCGATGATATAAGTTTTTTAATAGCTCCGCTTATAAATGCATCAGGTAGAATGGATGATGCGATAAATTCTTTTAATTTTTTGCATACAAAAAACATAGATAAGGCAAATGATTATCTTGATATGATAGTTGAATTTAATAATTCTAGAAAAGAGGAGGAGCGCACACTCTATGAGAGTTCTTTAAAGGATGTTAGCCATGAGGATCGCATCATAGTAACATGGGGTAAGGATTGGCACGAGGGGGTTATAGGTATCGTCGCAAGTCGTCTTGCTAAGCACTTTAAAAGACCCGCTATAGTATTTAGTATAGATGAAAATCGTGCAAAGGGTAGTGCAAGAAGTGTCGGAAAGCTCGATATTTTATCTTTAATAGCTCAGCACGAGAACTTGCTTGACGGATATGGCGGTCACAAAGGCGCAGCAGGTATCGTTATAGATCCAAATAATCTAGAGGCTTTTAAAATGGCTATAAACCAAACTTGTTTTTTGATGGATATACATGAATTTATAAATTCCGATGAGCTTTTAGGAGAGATAGATGCAAACGAGATTGATTTCGAGCTGCTTGAAATTTTAGAGTATTTTGAGCCTTACGGACAAAAAAATCCTCGTCCTTTATTTAGATTAAATGGAGTTTCGGTAAAAAATCATAAACTAATAGGCAGAGAGCAAAATCACTTAAAGCTTATATTACAAAAGGATAACAAATGCCTCGAGGCGTTGTTTTTTAACTTTACAAGACATCCTCATATAGGTGATAGTATCGATATAGTGGTATCTATATCTAAAAATTCCTTTAGGGGGCTTGTGACACCTCAGCTTTTGGTAAAAGAGATTGTGTAGATTAAATAAAGCTAAATAAAGGATAAGAGATTAAAAAATATATTTTTGCCTTATATGTTATATTTTTGAGTTCTAGTTTATTTGCATCTTGCGAAAGCACTCGGATGAAGGATATTGTGGGTATCTTAAATAAAAATACTCCTCAAAAATTAGATCGTGTGACTACATTTATTAGTGCCGTTTGCAATAATGGAAGCCTTATATTTATTAATGAATTAAGTAATGCGGATGAAGTTAGATTTAATAAGTTTGATAAGACCCAAATGCCTATTTTTAAAAAAATTCAATCTAGCGCACTTAAGAGTATTTATTGTGATTTGTTGTCAGAGATTCATGACTTTACAAATAGTATTATTTGGACATATAATTTGGCGGATAGTAAATTGCAGAGTTTGAGTTTACAAAATCAGATTGCAAAAGGTAAAATGTAAAATTTTACCTTATATACTCCTTTTATCCACTTTCTTGCGGATTTTATTTACAAATATATCTAGTTGCTCAATATTTTCAGCTTCACTCACTCCTAGTGGCTTAAGTGCGATATGGACATTTTTGATTATTTTTTTGATCTCAAGAGACTTTTTTATACATGTATTTACATCTCCGATTATGCCGTTTTTAAAGAATTTTTCTCCGTCAAAGAAATAATCTCTCTCTTTAATAATATCTTCGTATTTTGACCTATCGAAATTTGGAGATTTATTACAAGAAGATGCTGCGCGCATAGATTTTACAAAGTGATCTATCGCCGGAATAGCTCTTTCGTTCGCTTCTTCATCGCTATCTGCGGTAAAAAATGTTCTTAGTAAAACAACTTCAGGATCAAATCCGGCAATTTCTTTATATCTATTCACTACGCTTTGGCACTCATCAAGATCTACTCCTTGAGACAGTAGCAGTCCCCATCCTCTATGAGCTGCAAAATCAATCGTTTCCTTTGAAGCGAAAGTCGCTATATAGGTTGGAATATGATTTTGCAATGGTTTTGGTTCTATATCCACCTCTGAAAAACTTATGAAATCACCATTGAAACTAACGGGTCCTTTTGAATTTAGAAGTAAATTTATAGCCTCGGCACACTCTATTAGTTTTGGTCTCAAATTTTCAGTAGTTGTTTTAAAATGCTTAGAGTCAGGCGCGAAAGCCCCCTTGGCAAGACCTAAGTTTATCCGGCCATTGCTTAAAATATCTAACGTCGCCACCTCCTCGCTAAGCCTTATGGTGTTATAAAAAGGCGCCAAAAAACCAGCCATACCTAGGCGAATTTTTGTTGTCTGAGCAATAGCGTTAGCAAGTAGCAGCGATGGTGAAGGGCATAGACTAAAGTCGTTAAAATGATGCTCTGCGAACCAAGCCTCGTCCAGACCTATTTTTTCAGCATGTTTGACTAAATTTATCTGCTCTGAAATTGCCTTTTGATAGTTTTTTCAAAATTTTCAAATAGACAAAATATTCCACATTTCATATCTTACTCCCTGCCGCTTAAAAGCGGAACAAATAGACACTCGTCAAATACGCTCTCTTGGATATTTCCGTTTATATCTTTTTGAAATTTTACTATATACTGTTTGCCGTTTTTCTTTACCGGAGCTACCAAAATACCTCTGTTTTTTAGCTGATTAAATAAATTTTGTGGCACCTCCTCGGTTGCGGCTGAGAGCATTATCCTATCATATGGCGCATAGCTTTTCCAGCCGTTATTTCCATCATCATATCTAACATGAATATTTCTAATTTTAATCTTTTCAAAGCGTGCCTTTGCCTCTAATGCAAGCTTTTCTATTCGTTCTATGCTAAAAACCCTATGGGCAAGATGAGCCAATATGGCTGCTTGATATCCGCTTCCGCAACCTACTTCTAGGACATTATCGGCGTTTTCTGCTTCAAGCGCTAGAGTCATTTTGGCTACAGTAAGAGGGGAGCTTATCCATTGATTACCGCTTATTGGTTGTGCGTCAAGCTTGTATGCGTGCGTTCTAACGGGAGCAAATATCTCTCGCGGAGTTTCGCAAAAGGCCTTGTATAGCTTTGGGGAAAGATTGACATTATCGGCAATTTCATCTGCCATATTGATACATTTTGATTTTTCTAAAGGTGTCATTTTCTATAAAATTCCTAAATTTTCTTTTATTTTTATGATTAAATTTCTATCAAATTTTGCTTTATTTTTTAGCTCGCCGGTAGGCATAAAAACGCCTGCGAATTCAAGATCAAGCGAGCTTGAGGCTACTACAAAGCAGTTATTTGCAATAGCAAGTGCTTTACAAAGGCTTATGTAGGCATCTTTGCGCTCTTTGCCCCACATTGCCGGCACAAATATTATCTCGCACTCTTTTAGCTTAGCCCATAATTCGCTAAATCTAAGTTCGAAACAGATTAATGCGCCAAATTTTATGTCTTGAAAATTAAAATGCTCTATAGTCCTTTCATTTCCTTTGTCAAATTTTTTATCTTCTAAATTCGGTTTAAAAAGCTTGCATTTAGGCTGAGTATAAATAAGCCCGTCTTGGCTTAAAAAAGTAAATTGATTATATGATTTTTGATTTAAAGTATCTGATTTTTTGTGTTCATTGGCTAGGTATGTAAAAGTAAGGAATTTATTTTCCCCGAGAGCTCTTTGCAAATTTTGTATCAGATTTTCATTAAAGTTTTTATCAAGACCCTTAAAATCATATCCGCTTATGCAAAGTTCGCTTGCTGCTATTATTGAGTTTTTAGGAGCTTCTTTTATAAAATTTATCAGTTCGTCCGTGCGCTCCTTAATACTCTTTGCCCGTAACGATACGGGCAGCAAATTTAAGTCTTCGTTAGAAGTCGTCAAAGCTTAGGCTTCCTTTTGAGTAGTTTGTGACCTTGCTTTCAAAGAAATTTGCCTTTTGATCATTAAATTGAGCAAAGTCATCGACCCATTTTATAGGGTGTTTGGCATTGTATATTCTATTTAGTCCGATAGCCACAAGGCGCTGATCTATAAGATAGTGGATATACTCTTCGATAATATCGTCCGTAAAGCCCATGATTTGATTTTGAGTGATGTATTTTCCCCACTTTATCTCAAGCTCTCCGGCCTTTTTAAACATTTCGTAAATTTTGTCCTCTATTTCAGGAGTAAATAGATCGGGCCTCTCTTTTCTAACAGAATTTATCATATTTTGAAATAGTAAAAGGTGAGTTATCTCGTCTCTTTGAATGAAGCGTATCATCTGAGCCGAACCTAGCATCTTGCCCGCTCTTGCCAGGGCATAGATTGCCGTAAATCCGCTATAAAAATAAATTCCTTCTAAAATTTGATTTGCTACCATTGCAAGTAGAAGCTTTTCGTCTGTAACTTCTCCCGCAAGCTCCTCGTATACGCTTGAAATGTAATCGTTTTTCTCTCGCAAAACATCATCATATTTTTCCATTTCGTAGATGAGATCGGTGTTGTCGCAGATTGCCTCTACCATAACAGCATAGCTTTTGGAGTGGTTTGCCTCTTCGTAGGCTTGGCGAGCTAGGCAGGCGTTAATTTCTGGTGCTGTTATATATGGGTTTATATTATCGGCTAGGTTGTTTGTCTGAAAGCTGTCCATAGAGATGAGCTGGCTCCATACCAGATCATACATCCTCTTTTCAGCCTCCGTTAGATTGTGTGCATAGTCGCGCACATCGTCTGTCGTATCAACCTCTTTTGGAAACCATGTATTTGCCTCCATTAGATCCCAAAGCTTAAGCGCCCATTGATATTTTGCCTTGGTGAAATTTAAAATCCCGTGAGGATTTCCGTTAAATACGCGTCTATCTGTCAATGTCTCATTGGAATTTGGATTATAAATTCTTTTTCTATCCATAAAATTTGCCTTAAATATTGGTGTTTGAAATAAAGCGATTTTATCTAAAAGTTTTTGAAAACCTACTTTAGCGTAATTTGCTAGACTATCGCTTTAAATTTATTGCAGTTTTTATTAGATCGTCGCTTGTGGCTATGCTTTTTGCATTTGCATCATAGGCTTTTTGTATAGCTATTATCTCTGTTAGGGCTTGAGCGAGATTGACATTTGACATTTCAAGCATATTGCTTGCGATCTTTGATCCGTAAGTTGTCTTTCCCTCCGCATCTTTATAAAATATCGCATCTCCTGAGTTTGCGCTCTTTGCATAGATATTATCGCCTAGTTTGGTTAGCCCTTGGTCGTTTTGAAAGTGATACAGTGCAAGTTTGGCTACCGAAAGAACTCCGCCGTTGCTAAAGCTCGCCAGGATATTTCCACTGCTATTTGTATGATATTCTTTTATGATTCCCTCCATGGCGCCATCTTTTGTTACCGATAAGGTTTTTGGATTTGGAGTGCTTGTAAGCCCTGAATATCCGGCTGGAGTCTGTGAGCCAAAGTCAATTTTTAATGGTATTTCGCCGTTTTTTATATCACCTAATGTATTTTCTACTAAAGTTCCGTTTTCGCCAAAGGCTAATGTGCCTTTTGAGATTGAAATCACGCTTTTATCAGGCGCCGTAACTGTAGCCACAGCATCCCAAATAGTTGAATTTCCAGTTGCTGGAAGGCGTTTGGTGAAATCTATTGTAAGTAAGTTTTTGTCACCGTTTTTGGCGTATAGCTCGGTTACAAATTTCTCTTGATTTGCCTTCTCTTGAGTTGTGGTAAGAGTGGCTGATATGTTAAGCGGTTTAGTTAGATCAAAAGTTGATGGCAAAAGCTCATCTATCTTCCAGTTTCCGTCTTTGTCAATCGCGCTTATTAGTGTTGTTTTAACTCCGTTTGCATCGGTTAAATTTACCCTTACCATATTTCCCTCTTTGGGTTCAAATATGGTTTCGTTTGGAGTGATTTGTCCGCTTAATTTTATTCTTTTATTAGCCTCATCAACATTGCTTGTGTAGCTATTTTCATCTATCGCGACCTCTACTTGCTCTCTTATGCTTTCCGAATTCAGATTGCCTTTATAAGATACGTTTGTAGTGGCTTTAGCTGGCAAGTATAAGAAGTCAGGAAGCTTTATCTTGCCTTGAGAGCTTACGTCTCCTAAATCAAGATCGCCAAGTTCGCTTAGGGTATAGGCATCAAGATATGGTGTTACGGAATTCGTTTTACCAAAAATTTGCAGAGCGTTTTTACTTGGAGTGGCTTTTGAAAGGGTATTTTGAGTACCCATTACATATCTTCCCTCGTTATCTACTAAATATCCATCTTTATCTACGCCGAACGAACCGGCTCTTGTGTAGTATGTCTCTCCGTTACTATCCAAAACCCCGAAAAATCCTTCGCCTTGTATAGCCATATCAAGCTTATTATCTGTAGGCATCATTGAGCCTTGCTTATAAAAGCTAAGAGCTGTGGTAGCGCCCATAGAGCCAAGCCCTACTTGATCTGTCGTAGGATTATTGCCTGCGTTGGCCACACTTTGATAAAAGGTGTTTTTAAACTCTGGAATAGAGGCGGTAAATCCTACGTTATTTATATTAGAGATATTGGTTGCCCATACATCCATACCGAAGCTATGGGTTTTAATCCCGCTTATACCGTTGTAAAAACCTCTTATCATGACTTATCCCTCTTTTTTGGTTGGCTCTGTAAATTCTCTAATCTTATCCATTGCTACATATAGTCCGCCTACTTTTATCTGAGCCTCTCCGTTAACAAATTTGATCCCCTCCACAGGATACTTGCCTATGCTAGAATTGTGTTCTTTACCATCTTTATCCTGATAGCTTATCTCGACTCCGTAAACTCCGGCTTTTACTTCATTGCCGGATTGATCCTTGCCGTCCCATTCAAACTCCATAATACCAGCCTTCGCATTTCCGAATTCTATCTTTCTGATAATTTGTCCGTCTGTATTTTTTATTTTTATAGTTCCTGTTTTGCCGTCCGCTTCTAAAAACGCCATCGAGGTTATCGTAGACATGCCATCTTCTTTGATTATGGAGCTTTCGCCCAAAGTAGCCATTTTGCCAAGAGCGGAAACCGCATACATACTTGTGCTAGCCTTTAGCTGCTCGGCTAGCTTTTTCATCATCTGGTTTGTATTCTCTTGAGTTTCAAGTGTAGCAAGCTGCGAGGTTTGAGTTAGCATCTTTTCGCTATCCATCGGACTTGTGGGATCTTGATACTGAAGTTCTGTTAGTAAAAGTTTCATAAAAGCATCCTTATCAAGCTGTGCGCCGGGGTTTGTGCCATCAGCTTTAGCTAGAGCTTCAGCCTCTTTTTTTGCCTTTAGTTTATCAACTGTAAATTCGTTTGTAGGTATTTTATTATTTGTGTTTATGGCCATATTTTTATCCTTTTAAATTCTTATATGTATCTTGGTAATACGATTTCAAGCAAAGGCTGTTCCGCTATTTGCATCTCTTCGCTATCACTAAAATTTGATCCCTTATATGCCTTGCTTCCTTGCTCTCTTTTATGATTTTGATCGCTGAAATTCATCTCAAGCTCAGTAAAGCCCATATTTACTAGGCTGGCTTTAAATTCCGCCTGATTTTGCAAAAATAGATTCATGGTCTGAGTTGTGGAGTTGAAATTTATATGCAGATTGTTTCCGCGATTCACCATCGTGATCTCAACTTCGCCCAAATTTAGAGGATTAAGAGTTATATTAAACCTCATAAATGGCGATTTATAAGCATCTACTTGCTCTTTTAGAGTGGTATTAAAGTTATCAAAGGTCTGCCTTACAAGCTGTAAATTTTTACTCTGACTTCTAGCATTTTGCATTATCTCGCGCACTATTGAATTTAGCTCGCTTTCGCTATTTTGGCTATTTTGTTCGCTGCTATTTTCGCTTTGTTCTTTTTCTGGATAGAGCAGGGTTTGTAAATTTATCTTGCTTGAGTTTAAATTTTTCTCATCGCCTTTTAAATTCTCATTTTTAATCAGATCTGTTTTTGTAAACTCTTTTTGAGTATTTTGAGAAATTGCCTCTTTTATGGTTTCATTTGAGGCTACGCTTTTGTTCAAATTTTCATTTGAGAGTTGATTTTGGGACTGTAAAACCCGAACATCCTTTAAGGTTTCACTATTTTTTAGCATCTGCTTATCTTGTAACAAATTGGATTTAGCCTCATCGCCCATATCCTTAGAAATCTCTTTCAGTAGTCTATTTAATTTTGTAGCTTCATCGATACTTCTTGTGAGCTCAATCTCATCTTCTATTTTTGCTTTTAAATCAGCGTTAAATATCTGCTTTTGTGGAGTAACCTGAGTAAAAAAGTTATTTTTAGCCAAATTTGGAAATTTCGCGTTTAACTCGCTAACCTGTTCTTTTGTGACAGTTATCTTTTCGAGTCCTAAATTTAACTTTTTGGCTATATGGATAAGCTCTTTTATGTTTTTAGCATTTTTTAGCTCGTTTATATTGCTTTCGACAGATAAGACCTTGGCAAGCTGAGTGCTAAAATTTGGAAATTTACTTATCTTTTCTCCTCCGTTTAACATCTCTAAAATTTGCAAAAGCTGCATAAAGGTAGCATTTTCAAAAAGCTCTGAAGCCGCATCTTCTCCTAAAATTTCTTTTGCATTTATAATCTCTTTATTCTGCTTGGCTTGACTCTTTTTTTGAGCGGACATATTTACGGAATTTGCTATATCTTTTAGATCTTTTTCGCTTAAATTTTCACCCTTATTGGCTGCAGCCTCAAGAACCATGGATAAAAATTCGCCATTTTCCTCGTTGTTTTGATTGGTATTTGATTGCTGCTTGATACCTCCGGCTATACTGGCGTCAAAGGATAGGATACTATTTTCTGCGGTTTGCATAATTCGCCCCTTTAGATTTTTACTTCTAAAGTATATGCAAAATTTATTCCAAAATTGATTAGAATTAAAAATCGGATGAATTTATTTTTTGTAGTATTGTCAAAGGATATAAATACCCTTTGACAATTAAGCTTACCATCTATATTTGGCGGTCAAAGTGGCGCGCAATCCTTCGCCATAGTAGCAAAAGTATCCGTCGCATCCCGAAAAATACTCTTTATCTGTTAGATTATTTACGTTTATAGAAGCACTAAAATTTTTATATTGATACTCAGCCATTGCATCAAGCAAAGTATATGATGCGGACTCATATCCGCTTACGCTACCATCGGGAATAGAACTTGTATATCTTATACCGCCACCCAATTTTAAGTTTTGGTTATCGGATATATTAAATTTATATGTTAAAAACGATGATAGTGTGTTTTTAGGAACTAAAGGAGTTTTGGCTACTATATCTCCCTTTGCCCCGCTATGTGTTTTTGAGTCTATATAGTGAGTATATGATATAAGCCAATTTAAATTATCAACTAAGTTTAAATTTGAGCTTAGCTCCAACCCTTTTGTTTGTTGTTTTCCTGCTTGGCTTTGGATATATAGTCCGCCAACCATACCTCCTACAAGAGAGTTTTTCTCCTCTATATCAAAATACGATAGGCTAAATTCACCGTCAACAAAATCAGGAAGGTATTTTATGCCGACTTCATATTGTCTGCCTTCTATAGGCTTATATCCTACGGCACTGTTGCTGCCCACTACCGGAGTAAATGATTCGGAGTAGTTTATAAAAGGCATCAGTCCAAGCGTATCAAGATTATACATCAATCCTACTTGATAAGTGGTTTTTGATATGTCGTAGTCGTTTTTAGTGCCTAAAGTATCTGAATTCTCTTTTAATTTATCGCGGCGAACAGCTGAGGTGATTATTAGATTATCAAAAAATGTCGCTTGATTGTTTATATAAAAACCAAGCTGACTTTGATCCACTATGTAGTCATACGGAGCAGTTGTTCTTGCTACTATAGGTCTTTGTCCGATAGCAAAAGGTGTTATGCTATCAAATCCATATTTTCCGTTAGCTTTGATCTTGCGATAGTCTGTGCCTATAGTTAAACTATTTTTAAAATTTTGACTATCAAAGTCATACGTTAGACGGTTGTCAAAGGTATGGGTATTTACGTCCGCGTCTATTTGTGTGCGTCCAAAAAAGCCTACATATAGCGTAGCCATTTGCTCTTTTTCTTCTCTATTAAATTTATAGCTTGATGAAAATTTGAAGCTATCGTTAAATTTATGCGATAACTCATACCCTGCTGAATACTGCTCTCTATGCAAAAAATCGCTTGCAGAGCTAGTATTGTCTTTTCTTGAGCTTTTTTGCACGCTAGGATACGGATAAAAGCCCGTTACACCCGTGCCTTTATCTTTTGTATAGCTAGATAGAAGTGTTAAAGTTGTCTCATCTCCTATTAAAAAGAGCAACGACGGAGCTAAATAGTAGTGTTCGTTTTTTGTGAAATCCATATCTCCGTGCTTTTTCTCGTAATTTCCGACTAAGCGAAATTTTACTTTGTCGGTAGCCAGATTATCGCTAACATCAAAAAACACGCCTCGCTGATTTTTATTTCCGAGTTTAAGACCGACTTCTGCAAACGGGGTATTTGTCGGGCGTTTGCTAACTAAATTTATAACACCGCCCGTGCTGGAAGCACCATAAAGAAGCGAATTTGCACCCTTTACGATCTCGATACTCTCAAGTCCGTAAAGATCGTGTTGGGCACCTAAATATCCGCCCTTATACGGAGTTGAGCCGTCTAGCGTAACGGTTGCGTTAAATCCTCTAAGCTTAAGCCAATCGGTAGTATCTAAGTCTGTACCGTAAGGATTGATGAAGCCAGCTTCGTATTTAACGGCATTATCAAGTTGAGTTGCGCCTTGTTCGACTATCTTTTTTTCATCTATTACGGTGGTAGTTCCGGGATGCATAAACTCTATCTTGCCGCTTCCTTTAGCTACCGAGCCTACGACTGAAATTTCATCCAACTCAACACTCTCTGCCGCTAGTAAAGCGCAAGCACTCAAACTAAGAAGCAAACCGCTTCTAAAACTATTTTTCATTAATTCTCCTTTTTAAAATTTGTTCTAATCTATCAAATCTATTTTTATAAAACGGTTGTAAGAGATCTTTTTGTATCTCCTAAAATTTTTAACTTTATAAATAAAGCCGCTTAAATCATCTTAAAAATAGAGTTGATAAATTTATCCTCCTATAAAAATTTACAATTTACTTTAATCTCCTAGTCATTATCACAAAATATATGCTTCCGATAATAGTAGCCACAAGTCCCGAAGGTATCTCGTAAGGGCTTATCAAAGTGCGTCCTATAAAATCCGCCGTTACCATTAAAATTCCACCTATTAAAAGTGCCGAAATTATGTGTAAATGTATTCTATAAAATCCTAAAAACGAAGCTATATGCGGAGCTAGTAACCCAACAAAGCTAATAGGTCCGATACTTAAAGTCGCAATCGCACTAACAAAGGCGCAAATTAAAAATAGAATAATCCTATACTTGGTCGTATCTACGCCTATACTTGACGCACTTGCCTCTCCAAGAGTGAGTATAGAAATCTCGCGCGAGTAAAATAGTGCCGCCCCTAGTGCAAAAATCGCTACGGCTATCATCGCCAAAGCCCAAGATAAAGTAACAGAATACGTGCTTCCGGAAGAGTAGGAGATGAAGTTGTATATCCTGCTGTCACCCGTAGCTAGAAGTATCTTTTCAATAGAGCTTACAAACGCCATTATGGCAATGCCTGTTAGGATAACTTTTTGCGGTAGCATTTTGCTCTTATAATTTATTGCTACCATAAATCCAAGCATAATGCACGCTCCCATTACGCCAAAGATTATGCTCATGGCGGGCATAGTAAATATCGCCGCTAGCACGCCCAAGCTAACGCCAGAATTTATACCTAAAAGCTCCGGAGATGCCATGTCATTTTGACTAAGACGCTGTAAAATCACGCCTATCACACCCAGCATCGCACCGCTTGTAAGTGCCGCTATTACCCTGCTTATACGCACGCTAAATATATCAAAGACAAAATCGTAAGAACCAAAAAATAACGAAACTAAACAGATAGCTATTAGGCTTACGCCTAAAGTCGGCAATATAAATTTACTAACAGGTTTTGCAGGGGTTTTATCCTCGCTTTTTGCTGCGCTTTCTCCTTGTTTAATACTATAAAATACGAGCCATAAAAGAAGAGGAGCACCCAAAAATGCACTTATGCCGCCAGCGGGTAAATTTATCCCGCTTAAATTTAAGATGATGATTAAAATTTCATCGGTAACGCCGAGTATAAGTCCGCCACATAAAAATGCCGATATTAGTTTGATGCCAAAATTTCTAAATTTAAAGCGGTCTATAACCGTATAAGCCCCAAGTCCGATAAATCCTATGATGCCTACGTATGCTACTACTACGGCGGTAAGATAAGCGGCTATTAAGAGTCCTATGATACGAAGCAAATTTACATTTACTCCAAGCGATTTACAAGCGCTATCGCCAAGCATAAAGAGATGAAAAGAGCGTGAAAAATAGGCTATCATAATAAGTGCCGGGATAAAATAAGCCATCATCATTAGAAGATTATAAACCCCGTCTTGTGCGAGATCCCCACTCATCCAAACGGCTAAAAAGAAGCTCTCTTCTTGAAAAAATAGCATAAGCAAAGTCGTAAGCGAGCCAAAAAATAGCCCTATGATAAGCCCCGAAAGCGTCGTAGTAAATACCGAAAATCCACGCCCCAAAGAGATTAAAAATAGTATAAACAAGGCTGCTGTCGCTCCGATAAAGGAGTTAAATACGCTATTAAAGCCTAAATTCGGGAAAAATAAAGCTCCCGCCAACAAGAAAAATCCCGCCCCGCTACCAACTCCGAGTGTGCTATCACTTGCTAGCGGATTTTGCGTGATCTGCGCCATGAGTGTAGTAGCAAGAGCTAAAAAGCCACCGCTTAAAAAGGCAACCGCAATACGGGGTAGGGTGTAGTTAAGCACCACCAGCTCTTTTATCTCGCTTGGTTGTGTATTTAAAGCGTTTATTTGAGACGATACGGCAAATATGGCTAGAGCGATAAAAGCTGTAAATAGAAATACAAAAAGACTTTTCATCTTAGTCCGTCTAGTAGCATGGTGGCAAATCTTTGCATGGAGATAAACCCACCCGCACTCCACACAGGCTTGATTTTGATATAATCGTTAAAAAACCCCAAAGCTCTGTAAATTCCGTTAAATTTAATTTCCCGCTCAATATCCACGGGATTTGGTTCAATCACGACCAAGCGAGTGTTTTTGGGTATAGAAAATAGCGACGTAATAGGGATTGTGGCTATACCCCAAAGATTAAAGTCAAATGCGTCACCAATCGCATTTTTAAGCCCAAGCTTTTCTAGGCTTACCCCGTAAATGCTGTTTTTCCCGTAAATTCTAACCCTTTTATTGTCTACAAATTGCACAACAGCAAAGGGTCTATCTCCGAATTTGATAAATTCATTCAAAAGCTTTTCAAAAAACTTCTCATGCTGTTCAATAAGCTCCTTTGCTTTACTCTCTTTATCGATTATTTTAGCTATTTTGTTTGTGGCTTTTATCAAATTTTCATACAAATCTCCTTCTTTATATGCGTCTATTACGGCTATATTTGCATATTGGACTAGAGTATTTTTGTTAAATTCAAAAAATGAGGGGATGATGATGACGTCTGCTTTAAGTTTTATTAGGTTTTCTAAATTCGGCTTCATTCTAAGCCCAAGATCAATAACCTCTTCGTCCAAATTCGGCTCTTTTACCCAAATTTTATAGTTTCTTTTGTCGCCGATTGCCGCTATTTTATACTCAAGAAAGCTTAAAATTTCAGCCGCCGTCCAATCAACGGCAACCACTCTTTTTTCACTCGCAAAGGAGACTAGGCAGAGTAAAAGTAAAAATAAAAATTTACGCATCAAAATACGGCTACACGCTGGTTTTTAGCAGGATGAGTAATAATACTAGCCTTGATACCGTAAATATCTTCTAGTCGATTTTCATTCATCACGTTTGAAGCCCTATCGTTAAAGATCACTTCGCCTGATCTAAGAGCGATGAGTCTATCGCAGTAAAGTGAAGCCAAATTTATATCGTGAATGACGATTATCACGCCCTTTTCTAGCTCCTTGCAAAGTTTTGATATGAGATACATAACCTCAATTTGATAGGATATATCAAGCGGAGCTAAAGGCTCGTCAAGTAGCAGAAATTGACTTTGCTGAGCTAAAAGCATAGCTAAAAATAGTCTTGATTTTTCTCCGCCTGAAAGCGTTCTTACCTCTTGATCTTTAAATTGAAGCGTCTTTGTCGCTTTAAGGCATTTTAGCACTATCTCTTCGTCTTTTGATCTATCTCTTACAAATCCGCTTTGATGAGCGTATCTGCCCATGTTTACTAGCTCAAAGCCGTTTAAATGAGAGGTATCAGGTAAAATTTGAGGTAGATAGGCTAGATTTTTAGCAAATTCCTTTGAGCTGTATTCTTTGATATTTTTGCCATCTAGTCTTACTTCTCCTCTAAAACCTTTTTGTTGATTGGCTAAAATTTTAATAAGCGAGCTTTTTCCTGAGCCGTTATGTCCGATGAGTCCATAAATTTTACCGCTTTGAAATTCCAAATTTAATGAGTGTAAAATAGTTTTTTGATCTATCGTTAAACTTAAATCGTGTGTGGTTAGCATAAAAAATGATGCCTCTGATTATTTATAAAAACGAATGATTATAATGAAAATTAATTTAATTTAGAATTAAAGCTAAAAACCACTAAAACAAAATTTTAGCCTTTTTTGGATAAAATCGGCTGTTAGTTTAAAAAATAAACGGAGAGAAATTTTGGAAAAGATTAGAAATATAGCCGTCATCGCGCACGTTGATCACGGCAAGACGACGATGGTTGATGAGCTGCTTAAACAATCAGGCACTTTTAACGAGCATCAAAACGTCGGCGAGCGTGTTATGGATAGTAACGATATCGAAAGAGAGCGCGGTATCACGATCCTTTCAAAAAACACCGCGATAAAATACAAAGACACAAAGATAAACATCATCGACACTCCGGGGCACGCGGACTTTGGCGGTGAGGTTGAGCGTGTGCTAAAGATGGTTGACGGCGTGCTTTTGCTCGTAGATGCGCAAGAAGGCGTTATGCCCCAAACCAAATTCGTCGTTAAAAAGGCTCTTTCTTTGGGTCTTCGCCCGATAGTTGTGGTAAATAAGATAGATAAGCCCGCAGGCGATCCTGATCGCGTAGTAAATGAAATTTTTGATCTTTTCGTGGCTCTTGAAGCAAATGACGAGCAGCTTGAATTCCCTGTTGTTTATGCAGCTGCTAGAAACGGTTATGCAAAGTTAAATTTAAGCGATGAAAATGTCGATATGAAGCCGCTTTTTGAGACGATTTTAGCGCATGTACCTGAGCCAAGCGGAAATTTGGAAAATCCTTTGCAGCTTCAAGTTTTCACGCTTGATTATGACAACTATGTCGGCAAAATAGGTATTGCGAGAATTTTTAACGGCAAAATTTCTAAAAACCAAAACGTAATGCTAGCTAAGGCAGACGGCACGAAATCAACGGGTAGAATTTCAAAACTCATCGGATTTTTGGGGCTTGAAAGACGCGATATAGATGAGGCCGGAGTCGGCGATATCGTAGCGATTGCGGGATTTGACGCGCTTGATGTGGGCGATAGTGTGGTTGATCCAAATTCCCCTATGCCGCTTGATCCGCTTCGTATAGAAGAGCCAACTTTAAGCGTTGTTTTTTCGGTTAACGATAGCCCGCTTGCAGGAACTGAGGGCAAACACGTAACGTCAAATAAGATTGATGAGCGACTTGCAAACGAGATGAAGACAAATATCGCGATGAAGTATGAAAACCAAGGCGAAGGGAAATTTAAAGTTAGCGGGCGGGGCGAGCTTCAGATAACGATCTTGGCTGAAAATATGCGCCGAGAGGGCTTTGAATTTTGTCTTGGCAGGCCGGAGGTTATCGTTAAGGAGATTAACGGCGTTAGATGCGAGCCTTTTGAGCTGCTTGTGATTGATGTGCCTGATGAGTTTAGCGGAACGGTTATCGAAAAACTCGGACGCAGAAAGGCTGAAATGGTCTCGATGAGTCCTACGGGTGACGGACAAACCAGAATCGAATTTGAAATCCCTGCGCGCGGACTAATCGGCTTTAGAAGTCAGTTCTTAACAGATACCAAAGGCGAAGGCGTGATGAATCATAGCTTTTTGGAATTCCGCCCGCTTAGCGGAAGCGTGGAGCAAAGAGGCAACGGCGCGCTGGTTTCTATGGAAAACGGCGTAACGCTTGCGTATTCGCTATTTAACCTGCAAGATCGCGGCGTGCTTTTTGTCGATCCGCAGACTAAGGTTTATGTCGGCATGATAATCGGCGAGCACAGCCGTCCAAACGACCTTGACGTAAACCCGATCAAGGGCAAAAATTTAACCAACGTGCGCGCAAGCGGAAGTGATGATGCGATCAAGCTGGTTCCACCTCGCAAACTTAGCCTTGAGCGCGCTCTTGAATGGATCGAAGAAGATGAGCTGGTCGAAGTAACGCCTGTAAATATTCGCGTCAGAAAACGCTATCTTGACCCGACTATAAGACGCAGAATGGCGAAATCTAAGGAGTAAAATTTAGTTTTATGCGTCTTAAGAGATATTTTAAATTTTTTCTTTGACGTATTTTTTTTAGTTTTTAAGTTTTTTAAAGTACATAAAATTCAAAGATTAATATATTAAAATTTTTAAAGAGATTTTTTATTATTTTATATAAAATAAGTATTGTTTTGTTATAATTTAAATTAGGTATTTTAAAGGGTTGTAATGGGAAATTTTATATGGTTATTGATCTTTGTTGCTATTTTAGCCGTTTATGGAATAATTATTTATAACTCATTAATTTCCAAAAGAAATCAGGTGTCAAATATTGAGGCTGGAATTGATGTTCAACTAAAGCGTAGATATGATTTGCTTCCAAATTTAGTGGCTACTGCAAATCAATATTTGATTCACGAAAGAGAGCTTTTAGAAAAGATCACAGAACTGAGGTCTAAAGCTAAAAATGCAAAAACTCAACAGGAAAAATTTGATTTAAATGCTAAAATTTCAAATTTATTGCCAAACATTCAGCTTATGCTTGAAGCTTACCCTGAGCTAAAAGCAAATGAGAATTTGCTCTACTTACAAGAGAGTTTAAATGAAGTAGAAGAACAAATTTCAGCTGCCAGGAGAGCGTATAATTCGGCAGTTGAGATATATAATAATGCCGTTGAGATGTTTCCTTCGAATTTAGTCGCAAGTCTTATTGGATTTCAGAAAGTTAAATTTTTTGATATTCCTTGGACTGAATCCAAGAATCACGATGTAGGCGAACTCTTTAAGCGCAGCTAGTGATCAAATTACTTCATAATTCAGTATTTTGTTTTATTTGTTATTTTTTTGCAGAATATAATCTCTAAAAATATGGGCTAATTAGTTTAGCCCATTCTTGTCATCATCTTTGATACCTATTTTTTCTTTTGTATTTTTTATGAAATTTTCAGCAGCTTTATAAAATTTTTCTCCTAGTTCTTTTGACTTGCTTTTTAAATTTTCTCCTAAATTACTGCTTAAATTTTCCATCTTTTCACCAGCTTTTTTCTCAAATTCATCTATCTCTTTTTTAAGTGATTCCAGCTTTTTACTGGCATCAAAATTCTCTTTTAGCTTCTCGCTTTTTTCATCAAGTTCGCGTTTAAGCTCTTCAAATTTCATAGTCGCTGTTTTGACAAATTTGTTGATATTTTCGTTTGTTTTAAGCTCTTCTAGCCTAATGTTTAATTGTTCGCTTAGCTCGTTTTGAATACGTTTAAATTTCGCATAGTAGCTATCAAGAGAATCTTCTAAAATATCGTTTATTATGCTCGCTGATGGCTCTTCGGTCTGTGCCATTAAGTCTTTTAGCATCTGAATAAAGTCCTCTTCTATTCCTATTAAATCTTTAACAGAATTTACTAAAATTTGGCTATCCGGAGCAAATTTCATATCGTCTTTAAATTTTTCAATAGACTTTGTAACCCCGTCTTTTGAGCCTACGATAGCTCCATATATCAGATCTTTGGCGAATAGATGATCCTCGTTTGCTATTACCGTCGCAGTTTCTATAACACTTCCTGAAATTTCTAAAAATCTTTGTTTGTTAAAATTTCCTTCATTTATTGCGCCGTAAACGATGTTTTTGGCTATTTCCGTAGCAGTATCTCTTACATCTTCTCCCTTTTCTATCGTCGTTAAAAAAGCGGTTTCTGTTGTTTCTTTCAATATCTCAAGCATTTGCAGATCAAGGAACATCGCATCATTTATTTTGCCTATTATCTCGTTTTTGTTTTCAAAATTGCTGTCTTGGATATAGTTCTCGACTGCTTCAAGAGAGCTTTTTATGCTATCTTTTATATCGTTTTTTTGATTTAAAATTTGCTTTTCTACCTGCTCTTTTTCGTAAATAAGCCTATATAAAAACTGTTCTTTTGATTCTGTAGAGGCATCTATAAGTCCGTCTATAAGGTTTGATATGCTTTTTGCATTTAGTAAATTTTCATTTTTTAAGATTTGGCACATATCTGAAAAAGTATGTAAAAGCTCTTGATTTAGCTCTTTTTGACATTTGATATCTTTGAATTTTTTCTTGCCAAGATCGAAAGCAAGCTCTCTAATCAAAACTAAAATTTGAGGATTATCTTTGTTTTCCGCGATTGTATGTAAAAAAATCTTATTTTGCATAATATCTCCTATAATACGTATTTTGAAACATGCCTTAAGGCCGAAAATAGTTCCAAGCGCTCCTCGTTGGAATTGACTATAACACTTAGATTGTAGCTTGTATATTTGCCCTCTTTGCTTGATTTTGAGACAACTAACTTATGCTCTCTGTCACCTACAATATCAAGCACGATTTTATGTGCATTTTGATCTTTTTCAAATATTACTTTATATTCCCAAAAATTTGGATATTCTATCTTTGGCTCTTTATTTAGCTCGCAAATATTCGCCACTTTTACCTCCGCTTTTACTTTCAAGCATTATGTCTGTTATCTGCATGGTTTTATCAATAGCCTTTATCATGTCGTAAATAGTTAAAAGACCTATGCTAACTCCGGTTAGCGCCTCCATCTCCACGCCTGTTTTGCCGTCTATCTTGACGCTTACTATGAGTTTAAATGCCGTAATTTCCGGGATTTCTACTATATTGCAATCTATACCGCTTATTAGTAGAGGATGGCACATCGGGATTAGTTCGCTTGTCTTTTTTGCTCCTGTTATTGCCGCTACTACTGCTGTTTGCAATACAGGACCCTTTTTGCCGGTATTTTCTTTGATAGTATTGAATGCAGCTTTGCTCATTTTGATTATTCCGCTTGCTACAGCTATTCTCGTAGTTATCGATTTTTCACTTACATCTACCATTTTTGGACGATTTTTTTCATCTATATGTGTTAGCATTTACTTCCTTTAATGTTTTAAAAGATTATATCAGAAAAAGTTTAAGGAGAAAAAAATACGCCCCTAAAATAAGGAGCGTATTTGAGTTGTTACAAAAAGGAGGTTTTTCTTGTCGGACAATGAAATCATATCTTAGGGGGTTAAATTTTAACTCAACTTAAAGTTAATGATTTAAAAATTTATCTAATATAATCTATAATTTATAGCGTTAAAAATTTAAAAGGCCAAGCATGCTTATTATAAATTCTAAACTTCCTACTACAAATATTAAAGTTGCAAAAATTTTGCCAGAGCTTATACAAGGCTTCATATATCACAATCTGCCGGAAAGCGAACATGTCGGATATAGACATAAGACAGGAAAAATATTTAAAAAAACAAATTTTGATTTTAGCTTGAGGGGTTTAAGTTTACGGATAAGATTTACCTCTTACGAGCCAAAATTTGAAGAGCTTATAGCTATGGAGATTTTAAAAAACGGCCTAAAACTAGGTGAAATTCATCTACTAGATACCTGCATATCTATATCTTCTCATAGGGTCGGCGATTTAGATGGCGGTAGTGTTTTGTTAAAGGGCTATGTGGCTTGCGCCATACAAGGACTTTTGGGATACAAAATCTATCTTGAGCCTCAGGATTCAAGGCATCTTGAAATGATGAAAACTAATGCGCTACAGAGATTTGAGACCATCAAAGGATATGAATACGGCGGCGAATTTGAGCTTAATTTGAAATGGCAAAACCTTTATAAGCCTATTTTGTTTTATTATGGCAACAATAATGCGCCAATGCGTGCATGGCAGGCCATATGGGAAATAAAGGCTGATAGCGAGATGATAAATTTGATGCTCGATACAGGCGTAGGAGGCGGGTGTATGAGTGTGGGAACCGGATTTTTGGAGGTTGCGGAAAAATAGAAACATTATATTAATAAATTTAAAAAAAATAGTTTTATCTTTATAAAATTATTTTATAAAAATCAGGTATAATTTCATATAAATTTTTATTAAAGGTTTTTTGTTGGGCGATATTATAAAAATTTTATCTGCCATAGGATCAGCTTACAGGCAAGATGAAAAGCGTATCAAGAATAAAGTATATGAATATGATAGTGTAAAGGCATATCTTTGTGATATCAAGACACAAACAATATCTCCTAAATTTTATATTCCACAAGATAATTCTTTTGATGATGACCTGGTGATTTGTAGATTTGGGGTGGGATCAAATTCTGGAAATTTATTTCCAAACTCTCAATTTTTATCAAAAGAAGTGAATAAGGATGAGGCAAAATTTATAAAAGCTTCTTTAAGATCCATTAAAAATCTTTTATCGTATTTTGAGGATGAGGAGATTAAAAACAATGATATTTTAAGTATATTATCTAATATTGATGAGAATTTTTTTGATGGTATAATCGAATATATTAAAGGGCTTGAAGAATACAAAGATAAGAGCAAGAAAGTAGCTACATTTTTTTGTCTGTCTTTTGATGAAAAACCCATATCTGCTTATTTTAAAGATATTTTTGAAAAACATATAAAAAAAGACCAAAAAGAAGAAAATATATCTTATGGGTATGATATTTTAACAAATGAGCAAGGAGTGGGAGCTGATGCTAATTTGGCATTTTGTTCAGTAAATGAATTGCCGGATAGTTTAAAAAGTATCAAATCAAAACTACTGCCATTAAATTCACATAGCGCAAATAAAGTTAGTATAGGTTTTTTGGCTGTTGATAAAGAGCTTTCACATAATTTTTATGGATCTAAGATGGTTATTTTGCCAACAATTATCTCAAAAGACGAAAGGCTTTTAAGAGAGATTTTAAAAATTTTAGAAGATACCAAAAAGAATGATATTGAGCAGGCAAGGCAGTCAGAGGAGATTATAAATTTTGCACTTGAGAACGTCGCAGAAAAAGAAAAAGATATTCCCGTATTAAATACCATACTGTTTTATAATAAAAGCAATTCGGCTATTGATGTCTTGCTTCAGATAGATGATGTTTTGCCATCTTATATATCAAAAATTGCAAATAAGATGGCAAGCTGGGGCATAAAAGCTTTTAAGCACAAAAATGCTAAAGAAGATGGTGAAATAATATATCTTCAGAATCTTTTTAACAATAGTCTTGAAATTATGAATTTTTTATTGTCTCAAAATAAAACTGACATAGATATCATGATGCAAAAATATTTTGAGCTTATATATTATGGAAATGTTAATAAAAAGTATCGTTTTATTGTAGATTGGAGTAAATATTTTAATAACTACTATCCACAAAGAAGTATCGAGTCTATAGCAAAGTATCAAAATTTATTTAATGAAATAGATGTTTTAAATAATAAAATTACAATCCAAAAGGAGTGCAATTTGGAAAAAATAAAAGACAAAAAAGAACTCATAGGTTTGCTTATTCAAGAAAATGAATTTGTAAAAAATAGCAGTATTTTGCAAGGTGCATATCTATTAGGCATGATGTCTTCAGCACTTATTAAATGGCAGTATGCGATAAGCAAAAGTACATCTTTTTCAAGATGGCTAAACAATATTGGAGTTATAACAAAAGAGTCTTTGGAGAGAATTTGGACTAAGTGCTATGAGGTGCAAGGCAAACTAGAAAATACAGCAAAGCATTCTAGCTCTAATATACATGATATAAAAGAGTGTTCAAAAGAGGTTTTGTCAAGCGCATTTTTATCAAAAGAGGTGGTAAAGAGCTCCTATGTTACGCTTGCGTTTGCAATGGGCGGAAGTGATTTTAATAAGTTTATAAAAGATGAGAAACAAGGAGAGCAAGATGAATAAAAAAGAGATATTGTTTTTGTGGGATGGTGAAAACTTTAATCCAAATGGAGATATGCTAAAGGAAAATTCGCCAAGGGTTGATGACGAAACAAATATCGCAGAGGTTACCGATGTCCGTATAAAGAGGACTATTAGAGATGAAATTATGAAAAAAGATGAAAATTTAATATTTGTTAAAGAGTACAAAAAAGAGGAAAATATTTTAGATTGCAAAACCGCAATAAGAGAAGTGATAAATATCAAGCAAGATAAAGCTAAAATAGAAAGCGATATTTTGTCTAAATTTATAGATATTCGAGCATTTGGTGGAGTTCTGCCTATATCAGATAAAGATGAGATGAAAAAAGACAAAGATATCAAAACGGCGGGTATCCAGTTTACTGGACCTGTTCAGTTTAGAATCAGTAAATCTTTGCACAAAGTCCAGGTGCAGCACATAAAAGGCACAGGGGCTTTTGCTAGCGGAAGCGATAAAAGCGCAAAAACTTTTAGAGAAGAGGATTTTTTAAGCTACGCTATATTTGCAACTTATGGTATTTTTGATAATAACAATGCTAAAAATACTAATTTTAGTGAAGATGATGCAAGCGTAATTTTAAGGGCTTTATGGAATGGTACAAAAAATCTTATAACTCGTTCAAAGATGGGTCAAACACCTAGATTTATGTTGATAGTAACATATAAAGATGACACTTTTGCGGGCGATTTAAGTAATAGTATAAGGCTAAAAAGTGATAAAAGCGACGAGGCTATAAGAAGCATAAATGACTACACTGTAGACTTTTCGAGTTTAAAAGCAAAACTTCAAAGATATAATGAACATATTCAAAAAGTTGAATATATAAGCGATTTTGATTTTGAAAAAAATAATGCATCTGAATTTGACATGAGTTGGCAAAAAATAGGATTTTAAATGAGTATCGTTGCCTTTAGATTAGTCGGTGATTATGCTCACTTTTCACATCCTGCGACTATTTACTCTAGTCTTACATATCCTGTACCGCCAAAAACTTCTATTATGGGTTTTTTGGGGGCAATAATTGGTGAAAAGGAGTATTATAAGCTTAATAATATTAGATATAGCGTAAAAGTTAATAACCAAATATCTAAAAAGAGCTTTGTTTTTAACGGTATCAAATTTGCCCTTTCATCAAACATGCACATAAAAGAAGGCTATCAGGATTCAAGCGAAAAAAAGCAGTTTTATAGAGAACTTATAAAAAATCCCGATTATACAATTTTTTTGGATCTAAAAAATTTGGATGAGAGATATAAAGAGTTAATAATTAAAAATATAAAAGAACACAAGAGTGTTTTTACTCCGTATCTAGGAATAAATTTTTGTATAGCTGATTTTGAGTATATGGATGTAAAAAACTACTCTTTAGTGGAAGAAAAAGAGAGCGAGATAGATACATTTGGTGTGCTTGATGATTTTATATTTGATCCACAAAATTATGATGTAAAGCTTACAACTGCACGTATGGCTTGCTCTTGTGAAGAGTTTAGGGTGTTTAAAGATTTTAAAGATTTTATTGTAAAAATTAAAGGTGAAAAGCGTATAAAATCTAAAAATAATGGGAATATTTACAAGATAGACGAGAATAGAGTATATTTTGTTTAGTGAGTTTTTGTCCCATCCGGATAAGTCCTTTGTATCACATATAACAAATATGCTATATGCAAATGATGATGATGCACAAAGATATGTCAAGTTATTTCATGATATAGCTAAACTCAAGTCTGATTTTCAAAAGTATATTAGATGTGGAGATGCTAAAGGGCTTGAAAAAGACCATTCTCTTCTTTCTGCATATATATTTCTTTTAAATTCCTCTCTAGATGAATTAACTAGTGCCTTTTGTTTTTTATCTATAGTTTCACACCATGGAGATGTAGATAATTTTTATGAGTTGATAAGTCCAAATAAAAATTTTGGTTCTTCGTTCCAAAATTCAAAAGAGCTAAAATTTTTGGATGAAGTGGTAAGCAAAGCCACTGGGTTAGATATTTATAAAAATATAAAAACTAACGAACAAGAGCTTATAACAAGAGCAAAAAATATTTATTATTTTATACTAAAAAATAAACTAAAAGGCTTTGGCTATAATGATTTTATAGAGTTTAAGAGGATTTATTCGTCTTTAATATATGCAGATAAATTTGAGGCTATTTTTAGTCAAAAATATGAAAGCTTAAGTCCTGTCAGTATTAATGAACTGGACTCTTATATAAAGCATCTTGAAAATAAAAATTTCAGCTATAAAAGAAGTGAATTTAGAAAATTTGTATTAAATAATTTTGATAAAAATCATAGTCTTTTTACACTAACTGCGCCAACTGGTTACGGTAAAACTTTAACCGCTTTAAATTTTGCTCTTAAATTCCAAAAAGAACGACTCATATATGTTCTCCCCTTTACTTCCATAATAGATCAGACATATGAGATTCTAAACGAAATTTATTACAATAGTAATGAGATATTAGTATCGAAAGCACATCATAAAACAACTGTCGATGAAAATACTCCAGAGGATAGATACTCAAAGGTTAAATTTTTCATGGATTCTTTTAGTGCTAATATAAATGTAACAACCCTATATCAGCTTATTTTTGCCATATTTGGTAATAAAAATAAAGATAATGTTAAATTCAATCAGCTTAAAAATAGTGTAGTTATAGTGGATGAGATTCAAGCTCTACCCTATAAGATTAGGACCGATTTTATAAGGCTTTGCGAGATTATTTCAGAAAAATTTGCAACAGTTTTTATATTTATGTCCGCAACTATGCCTCTTATAAAAAGTAAAAAGTTTAGAGAAATTTCTGACCCAATATATTTTAAAAATCAAAACAGATATGTTTTAAAATGGCTTGATATAGGCGGTATTGAAGCAAATTTAATATGCAAAATCAAAGAGAGTGCAAGAGATAAAAATATTCTAGTGGTGGTAAATACTATTAAAAAAGCGCAAGAGCTATTTTTGCAATTTTGTGATGAATTTGAGTGTTTTAGCTTAAATGGGTATATGCATGATTATCATAAACAAAAGACAATAAAGCACATTAAAGATGCTATAGATAAAAATAAAAAAGGATTAGCAAGTCCGATTTTGCTTATTTCTACTCAGTCTATTGAGGCGGGAGTGGATCTTGATTTTGATATAGGTTTTAGAGAAATTGCTCCCATAAGTTCAATAATACAAACAGCAGGGCGTATAAATAGAAATTTTAATACAAAAGGTACTCTTTATGTATTTGATGATATTTGTGGCTATTCTGATACAATTTATAATGATTTGAAGAGAATTGGTGATAATATTTTAAAAGATACGCTAATGAAAAATGATATAAATGAAGACGAGATAGTTGTTTTGGTGGATAAGTTTTTCAAAAAAGTGGGTGAGAATTTGGAGATTCCCTGTCTTGAACAAGAAATAAAAGAGTTGGCATTTTTTGACATAAACACGTCTGTTGAAAATATCTTGAAAGATGACTACAAGACCTTGGTTATTATGGAGCCTGAAAACGGATTTATCAAAAATATTGAGACTGAAATTTTTGCTTTAAAAAATAATCATAATATTGATATATTTAAAAAAAGAGATATGCTAAAAAATATAATCAAGAAAATTTCAAGATTTGGCATCAATATTACCAGTAAAGATATGAAAAATCTACGTTTGTTTGAGATAAAGTGTTTAAAAAATATATTTTATCTGCCGTTTGGCGACACTATGTACAATAATTCTTTTGGGCTAAAAAAGGATATTAATTTAAATGTTACAAAAGAGATGTTTGAGTGATGTTTGATCAAGACGAAGTGACTGGTACCTTGGTAAATTATTATACGACCTGTAAGCGTGAAGCTTGGCTTTATGCACACCATATATATCCTGATCAAGAGGATGAAAATATGGCTTTAGGTAGGACAATAGCGGAGATAAAAGAGCAGAATTTGCAAGATTTTGCCTTCTCAAATCTGAAATTTGATAAGCTTTCAAAGGAGCGCGGACACTATTTGGTGACCGAATATAAAAAGAGTTTAAAAAATCCGGAAGCAGGCAAGATGCAGTTGTTGTTTTATCTCTATCTTTTAAAAATCGGATTAAGGCTAAAAGATGTAAAAGGCAGGCTGATAAGCGGCAAAAGCGTGTTCTTAGTAGATGCAAGTGAAGAAAATTTAAATATGATAAAAGAGATTTTAATCGATATAGAAAAACTTGTAAATATGCCAACAGCCCCAAAATTTGAGTATAAAAAGATATGCGATAATTGTGCATATAGAAATTATTGTATGTGAGATAAGCTTTGTATGTAATACTATTTTATGACATTGTGGGCGCAGAGTTTAAAGAGAAAAACAATGCAAATCGCATAAGAAAAGCAGTGGAAAAATATCTGCCGCGCGTGCAGTTTTCTGTTTTTGAGGGCGAGATAAGGCAGAGTGATTTTAAGAAGTTAGCCGCAATCTTGCAAAAAGAGTGCATAAAAGAGCTTGATTCCATCATCATATACACATTTAACTCGCTTAAATATTCAGATAGAATAGTAATCGGGCAGGATAAAAATCAATCACTTTTTAGCTAGGATAAAATATGCAAAAAAATGATAGAACACACTTTATTTTAAATCCTGGGCGATTAAGACGGCAGGATAATAATATATATTTTGATAAATATGACGATGAAATGTCGGTTGTAGCGACTAAAATTTTGCCTATTAATGCTGTAGACGAAATTTATATACTGGCAAAAGTTGATATGGATAGCTATACTATGGCATTTTTAGCCGACAATAACGTGCTTTTGCACATATTTAGTCCCTATCAGAGCTTTCGTGGCAATTTTTTTCCAAATACTTCAAATTCAGTAAATAAAAGCGGATTTGTGCTTTTGCAGCAATTAAGATCTTTTGATGATGAAATCAAAAGGAGTTATATAGCCAAAGAGATAACAAGAGCTCATATTTTAAATGATGCACTTAACTGCAAGAAGTATGGCGTAAAATTTGATACCGCCCCTCATATATCGGCGCTTGAAGCTGCTAAAACAATACCGGAAATAATGGCCGTAGAGGGCTCTTTTCAAAAGCTATATTATGAAAAATGGAATGAAATAATAACCGACCAAAAGAGCTTTAAATTTACCGTTCGCTCCAAGCGTCCTCCGGCTGATAAGATAAATAGCTTTATAAGTTATGTAAATACGCGTATCTATAATGTATGCTTGAGTGAAATTTATAAGACCGAGCTTGATCCTAGAATCGGCTTTTTACACGAGCCAAATTATCGTTCTTTAAGCTTGCATTTGGATTTGGCTGAGATTTTTAAACCTATTTTAGGTGATACTCTAATATTTTCGATGTTGAATAAAAAAGAGATTACTGCAAAAGATTTTGAGACTAATGCCGGAAGGATAAAATTTACAAATGAAGCAGTGCAAAAAATAGAGATGAAAATGATATCTAAATTAACGGATCAGATAGAAGCAGGAGGACAAAAGCTTACATGGAGACAGATTATTCGCAGAGAAGCAAACCGGCTTAAAAAATGTATATGCGAAAATGCACCATACGAAGGATTTGTATATCAATAAAGCTTTGCTTAAGATTTTTTAATGCTTGTATTTTAGGGTTTTGTATATTTTTGCATCATTCAATTTAATTTATTTGTAAGTAAAATGCATATAGACTTGTGTTTGAGAATTGCCCTATAATTATATATTTGGGTGCTGTTAGAATTTGCCTTTTAGGCTTTGAAACTATGAAATTTCCTCGTCGTGAAGAAGAGCTAATATGTTAGAATTTGCCTTTTAGGCTTTGAAACTTCAAACACAAAAAACAAGCACTTTATCGAATACTTGTTAGAATTTGCCTTTTAGGCTTTGAAACAAAGAAACCGAGGAATTAGACGAGCTTTCAGCATGGGTTAGAATTTGCCTTTTAGGCTTTGAAACTAAAATAGAGGTTATAGAGGATGATAAATCCGTCTGTTAGAATTTGCCTTTTAGGCTTTGAAACTATGGATTTTCTGATTTAGATGATTTGCTTACTGCGTTAGAATTTGCCTTTTAGGCTTTGAAACTCACTGTCTTTAAATCTTTGAGGTATCACAAGATACGTTAGAATTTGCCTTTTAGGCTTTGAAACTTAAGCAACGTAAGGGCAAAGGCAAGAGCAACAAAAGGTTAGAATTTGCCTTTTAGGCTTTGAAACTAGCAGATAGCAGGACAAAAAGGGCTAAATATGCAAAGTTAGAATTTGCCTTTTAGGCTTTGAAACTATTTAATAAAGATAGAGAATTTTTAGGAATTGCAACGTTAGAATTTGCCTTTTAGGCTTTGAAACTGTATTTCACTCTTTGAGAAGATATTGGCTCTCGAAGTTAGAATTTGCCTTTTAGGCTTTGAAACCAGATTCAAGTTTTGAATAGTTTGGCTAGTGCTAGTTAGAATTTGCCTTTTAGGCTTTGAAACTTCTTGTTCCAGAGGAAACATATACATATTCCCCAAGTTAGAATTTGCCTTTTAGGCTTTGAAACTATTTTTTCCGTATACCTTGCACCTCTACATCTTTAGTTAGAATTTGCCTTTTAGGCTTTGAAACTCTGCTCTGCAAGCCGCAGCCATAGTGTGCGATCACTGTTAGAATTTGCCTTTTAGGCTTTGAAACTTTTCAAAATCTATATCGCTCCATTCAAGAGCCAGGTTAGAATTTGCCTTTTAGGCTTTGAAACTCTATTAGCTCTTTGTTGGCTCTCTCAAGCTCTTCTTGTTAGAATTTGCCTTTTAGGCTTTGAAACATGCATGGAGCAAGAATCAAAGATCTCTTGGCTTTAGTTAGAATTTGCCTTTTAGGCTTTGAAACAAAAGCAGCTCAAATTTGCCGAGCGTGCCGTCTTGTTAGAATTTGCCTTTTAGGCTTTGAAACTGTCTTACCCTTGCGCCTACTTCATACGATGTATCACGTTAGAATTTGCCTTTTAGGCTTTGAAACGGGGTTAATGTTGGTAAGCATTTTAATGCTTATTCTGGTTAGAATTTGCCTTTTAGGCTTTGAAACTTGGCACTGCATCGCTTTAGCACCGCCGGCAGTGTGTTAGAATTTGCCTTTTAGGCTTTGAAACCTCCCCAAATGTTCTAATCAACAACAATAAAAACATAGTTAGAATTTGCCTTTTAGGCTTTGAAACAGAGCAATGCATTTTTTTATGTAGCTTGCGAAATAAGTTAGAATTTGCCTTTTAGGCTTTGAAACCCTGATGAAATAAAAATGAAAATAAAAAGAAATTTGTTAGAATTTGCCTTTTAGGCTTTGAAACATCTTAATTAGTCGCAAATGATGTCTTTGTAATGCCGTTAGAATTTGCCTTTTAGGCTTTGAAACTTAAGCCCATAAAAGAGCTTTAAAGGCTCGTAGAGAGTTAGAATTTGCCTTTTAGGCTTTGAAACACATCATAGCCTAGTATATTTTTTATCTCATTTAGTGTTAGAATTTGCCTTTTAGGCTTTGAAACCTTTGCAAGATAGTTTCAAAATAAGAAGCGGTAAAACCGTTAGAATTTGCCTTTTAGGCTTTGAAACCGGCCTGAGAATTGAGCCTCTCTGATCTGACTGAAAGTTAGAATTTGCCTTTTAGGCTTTGAAACTGTGGAGTGCGAAAGAAGATGAAGAAAATTACTTGTTAGAATTTGCCTTTTAGGCTTTGAAACAAAAATCTCAATGTATAAATAAAAGAGGTAATCCTGTTAGAATTTGCCTTTTAGGCTTTGAAACTTATTTGCGAGGGCGAAAAAGATGCGCTAAATTTACTCGTTAGAATTTGCCTTTTAGGCTTTGAAACTGGAACTCCTTACGGGCCTGTATTCTTCTCAAAAAAAGTTAGAATTTGCCTTTTAGGCTTTGAAACTGAGAAAAACCGGAGCAGTCTTCACTGTCAACACGGTTAGAATTTGCCTTTTAGGCTTTGAAACTTTCACTTCCTAACGATTATAACGTTATTGAAGCTTGTTAGAATTTGCCTTTTAGGCTTTGAAACATATATAGAACAAAGAGTAATTTTTTTAAAGAATTGAGTTAGAATTTGCCTTTTAGGCTTTGAAACAAGGCGTCGATAGCGTAAAAGATGACGGCATAGTGAGTTAGAATTTGCCTTTTAGGCTTTGAAACTGAAGAAAAAGGGATCCGTTTTTGTTGTAAATCCGTTAGAATTTGCCTTTTAGGCTTTGAAACTGGACGAGGAGTAATAAAACATGAGAACTAAATTTGTTAGAATTTGCTTTTTAGGCTTTGAAACTAAACAGTATCAAGAGCGTCAGAGTATTTAGATTTAGTTAGAATTTGCCTTTTAGGCTTTGAAACTTTCGCCTACATAAGCATAGTCTGTTCGTTCAAGCTGTTAGAATTTGCCTTTTAGGCTTTGAAACCAATGTAACGATGTAACGCTCCTAGAGAAAGAAATAGGTTAGAATTTGCCTTTTAGGCTTTGAAACACGTAACGGGCTATCAGGGTGATGGCGGCGAGGATAGTGTTAGAATTTGCCTTTTAGGCTTTGAAACTACATTAGGCTTTGAGTGATAATATCTCCGCTGTGTTAGAATTTGCCTTTTAGGCTTTGAAACCTCTTACGATATTTTTAGTATGATGAATTCTTGGGTTAGAATTTGCCTTTTAGGCTTTGAAACTAAAGAGCGCAACCGCCATCACACAATCAAGTAATCGTTAGAATTTGCCTTTTAGGCTTTGAAACAAGACTACTAGCGTGTAGAATTTGCAAAAGTCGCGTTAGAATTTGCCTTTTAGGCTTTGAAACGCCCTGAGCTCATCACTTAGGTTATAGCGATCAAAGTTAGAATTTGCCTTTTAGGCTTTGAAACTATAACCGATGGTAAGATTAGGTTATGAAAAAGAAAGTTAGAATTTGCCTTTTAGGCTTTGAAACCATATATGGAATATGTATTTTTTCTAATACATCTTGTTAGAATTTGCCTTTTAGGCTTTGAAACTATTCAAAACAAAAAAGGCTTTAAAAACGATAGTGTTAGAATTTGCCTTTTAGGCTTTGAAACGGTCTGAGAGGCTCACTTCACAAGGAGCAAAAAGTCGTTAGAATTTGCCTTTTAGGCTTTGAAACAAGGCAGATTCAAACCAAAAGACGCCAGTGCAAAAGTTAGAATTTGCCTTTTAGGCTTTGAAACTTGATACGGCTAAAAAATGGACAGGCGCAGTTGAGTTAGAATTTGCCTTTTAGGCTTTGAAACCTACTCTTTGGTGTCTTTTCGCCTTGTCAATCAAGGTTAGAATTTGCCTTTTAGGCTTTGAAACTAGTCTCTGCCAAAAACTCTGTACTCGCCGTCTTTGTTAGAATTTGCCTTTTAGGCTTTGAAACAAAAAGGTGCATACTCTGGCAATAGTTTTTCAGATACGTTAGAATTTGCCTTTTAGGCTTTGAAACATCCTGACTCAAGGCCAAGTAATCAAAAAGACGGGGTTAGAATTTGCCTTTTAGGCTTTGAAACTTTTTTCTCTTTTTCTGTTAATTTTTTATTTTCTTGTTAGAATTTGCCTTTTAGGCTTTGAAACACGAGGCTTCGGGATTTACTAAGGCCATTACCGGGTTAGAATTTGCCTTTTAGGCTTTGAAACAAAAAGAGTGCGGACAATATAAAACAGTTTTATTTTTGTTAGAATTTGCCTTTTAGGCTTTGAAACTATTCAATAGGACTACTCTTTAATCCTGCCTTGATCATCGTTAGAATTTGCCTTTTAGGCTTTGAAACTGCTAACGCCCTAAAGGCTGCGAAAGAGGCATACGGTTAGAATTTGCCTTTTAGGCTTTGAAACTTATGAATTTTTAAATCTCGCATTACTTCCTCAAAAGTTAGAATTTGCCTTTTAGGCTTTGAAACTAGTAAAGAAAGCACCGAATAAGATACCAAATAGGGTTAGAATTTGCCTTTTAGGCTTTGAAACATGTTTCAACCATGGTGCCCATTAGATATTCAGAAGTTAGAATTTGCCTTTTAGGCTTTGAAACTCTTGTCTGCTTCTTAAAATTTCGCTCTTTTCTATGTTAGAATTTGCCTTTTAGGCTTTGAAACTAATTCCGTTTATACCGTGCGTTATTCAAGTTTTATGTTAGAATTTGCCTTTTAGGCTTTGAAACACCATATTGAAAAAACACTAGACGGTAGAAAATTTAGTTAGAATTTGCCTTTTAGGCTTTGAAACTAAAATAGGCATGACACGCAGATTTGATCCTATGTTAGAATTTGCCTTTTAGGCTTTTACTGAATAGATAAAAATAAAAAACAATTTGGAGGTAATTAAAGCATGACTTTAAAAGAAGTGAGTGAAATAACACAAATACCTTATTCAACTTTGGCATATTGGAATAGATGTAGCGACTATAAAAAGAGCCTCATAAATTTTCTAAAAGCTAGTGATAGATCAGTACTTTTAATGTATTTTCAAGAAAAATCGCACTCTAAAAAAGGTGCTAAAATTTCTATTTATAATTTTATTTTTTGAATTATCATTGTTTTTAAATAGAAAATTTATGTATCGGATAAAACTTGACATATTTGAGATTTTATATATATTTTAAATTTTATTCATATAATATTATTTTAATTTGCTATCCAAAGGTATTAGATGAAAAAAATTTTAATCATCGCGGGCTCTTGTAGCAATGGTGGAGCTGGAATTCAAGCTGATATCAAGGCTTGCTCACATTTTGGTTGCTATTCAGCTACCGCAATTACAGCACTAACTGCTGAAAATTCCAATAAGATAAAGAATATAATTTCGCTTGATGCAAATTTTGTAAAAGATCAGCTTGATATGCTTAGTGCCGAGTTTGATTTTGATGCTGTTAAGATCGGTATGCTTTTTAATAAAGAGATAATGGATGTAGTAGAGAAATTTCTACATCACAATAAGGCTCCTGTGGTTTTAGATCCTGTATGTGTATCAAAGATGGGGCATAGGCTAATTAAGGATAGCGCAATTGAGAAACTAAAGGAACTTATGCGATTTGCCACTGTGTCAACTCCGAATTTGCGTGAAGCTAAGGTGCTTTTTGGTAGTGATTTTTCAAATTTGCCTTGCGATACCGTAGTAAAAAAGCATATATTAGATAATAAAAGCATAGATATTCTGTATGGCAAAGACGGAAGTGTAAGTAGTTTTGAGACTCTTTTAGCCGATCCTTTGGTTATTATTGGGGCGGGATGTACTTTTTCTAGCTCATTGGCTTGTCTTTTAGCTCAAGGAAATAGTATAGAAGATGCTATTAAAAAGGCAAAAGAATATATTTATAATGCTATTATAAGTGGAGTTGATACAAAACTAGGCTCAAGAAAACTACTAAACCATGGAGCAAAAGCCTAATATTTGGCTTTTCTTTCAAAATAAATACACTTTTATTTTGAATATAGTTGATAAAGACTATTAATTTAAATTTTGGTTACGAAAAAGTATAATCCAAGCAAAGGATCTTTAATGCTAGATTTTATAACTAAGAAATTTTCTAAGCCGGAAGGTAGGTTCTCCGGACTATTTTTAAATCTTATGAACAAAGGACACAAAAAAGCTGAAATTTGGGCACTGTCTAAGATTGAGATAAAAGACGATATGTGCGTGCTTGATGTCGGTTGTGGAGGAGGGCTCAATCTCAAAAATATCGCAACCAAACTAAAAATCGGACAGGTTTTTGGTGTGGATTACTCTAAGGACTGCGTAGAATATAGTAAGAAATTTAACCAAGAAGCCGTTAGTGATGGTAGGATGCAGATACTGGAGGCTTCGGTTGAAAATTTGCCTTTTGAAAACGGTAAATTCGATATTATAACTGCCTTTGAGACGATATATTTTTGGCCTGATTTAAGGCAAAATTTAAAAGAGATATACAGAGTTTTAAAACATGGTGGCTCGTTTTATATATTCGCAGAATTGGCGCTAGATGAAAAAGCCAAAATTTGGGAGAAAATAGTACCAAACATGCGCGTTTGTTTGGCTGATGATCTTTTTGATATGTTAAAAGAAGCTGGATTTAACAAGACTCAAAATATCGCGCATGAAAACGGTAGATGGAATTTGTACGTCGCGATTAAATAGTTTGCTTTTTGCTAACGGCAGCGGAGTTTGTAAGCAGATCGTGTAAATTTAGCTTGTCTTTGCGGAAAAAGCATAGACAAATTCCAACTAAGCTAAAGCCTGCTAAAACAAAGCAGATATAGCGAAGCAGAGCGTGAAAGAAGCCTAGCTTTTGTCCGTTTTTTAAATTTACAAGGTAGATATCTTGGCTTTTGTAGCCCGGAGTTTGCGCTTTGATGCTTTGAAAAAGGCAGATGATAACGCCGAATAAAAAATTTGTGATAAAGATCGCCAGCTGGTTGTTTTGAAACTCGTTTTTGCCGTCTAAAACGGCATAAGTCGTGATGTAAAGAATCGGCATAAGTATGAAAAAAACATCGGTTATAAAGGCTTTTATGCGTGAAGGAATGCTTGCGATGACTGCTTTTTGCTTTGCCAAATTTTCTCCTGTTTTGATATGAAGTCCGTGCAGTTTAGTAGAGCTAAATTTGTCCCCGCCAAGACTGCACGGAAATTTTAGTTGCCTCTACTTCCCGGCTTTATAGCTATACTGCCGTCCTTGCATAGCGGGCAGTTTTGTGGTTCGTAAATTTCAAATTCAAAATTTCCAAGTGCAAATATCGGCAGATCGCTTGGTAGCTTGCAGCTTGGCTTACGCTCACTCTTTAAATTTGTTAGCGGACAAAAGCCTCGGTTGGCAAGTGCCGCAAACGCAACAACTTCTCCGCCAAGATCTTTTATGATGTTTGCCGCTTCAAGTGCGGAGCCACCAGTAGTGATGATGTCTTCGCAGATGATAAATTTCTCGCCCTCATGCACCTCAAAGCCGCGACGCAGAGTCATCACGCGATCAACTCTTTCTGTAAATATAAATCTCTTTTTTGCTGCGCGAGCAAGCTCGTATCCTGCTAAAATTCCGCCTATCGCAGGCGAGCACACAGTGTCAAATTTCACCCCAGACTCAGCTATCACGCGTGCTAGTTCCTCGGCTAGTTTGCCCGCTATCATCGGATTTTCAAGTACTTTTGCGCTTTGTAGATAAAATCGCGAATGGTTGCCACTCGTTAGCAGAAAATGCCCCTTAAGATAAGCGCCCGCCTCTTTATAAATTTGCTCTAAATTCATCATAAAAACCCCTTAAAAATTTAAGCAAAATCTTAGCAAATAAGCACTTAAGTTACAATAACAATTATTATATTGGATTGGTTTCAAAGGAGAGAATTTGCCCGTTAAATACGGGCAAATATCTTATATCTTAAGAAGTTCGGTCTCTTTTTCTTTGACTAAAGTATCGATTTTAGTTGTGTATGTGTCAGTGATTTTTTGAACTTCGTCGTGAGCTTTTTTACTCTCGTCTTCGGTTATCGCTTTGTCTTTTTCAAGTTTTTTAATCTCGTCGTTCGCGTCTTTTCTTATGTTTCTAACACTTACTTTTGCTTTTTCGCCCATAGCTTTTGCGTGTTTTGCATTTTCTTGGCGTTGCTCAACCGTCATAGGAGGGAAAAACAGCTTCACGCTCTCGCCGTCGTTGTTTGGCGTTACGCCTATATTTGCCGCAGAGATCGCTGCCGTGATAGTTTTTAGCATAGATTTCTCCCACGGAGTTATGCTAATCGTGCTTGCATCGCTTGTTAGCACGGTTGCAACTTGATTAAGAGGTGTCGCGCTTCCGTAATAATCAACAAAGATGTTATCAACTATGCTTATGTTTACTTTGCCCGTGCGAAGGGTTGAAAAGTCGCGCTTAAGACCGTCTATGCATCTGTCGCAAGACTCTTTTTGTTTGTTATAAATTTCATTCAGCATTTATGTCCTTTACTAGAATTTTTGTTGTCGTTTTGCCGTTTACTTTTAGGCTCATTCTTACTTTATATCTGTCGATAGGCTCTTTAAATTTGATCCTCATTTGACCGTCTTCAAGCTTTACTTTTTTAGTCCCTTTACTTGTTGCGGAAAAATATCCAAATGACGCATTTTCGTCGGTTTTAATTACAACCTCGTCTATTTTATTGTTTTTCGGATAGTCTTTTGGCATTACCCATTCGGCTTTTAAAAACTTGATAGCAAGAGCAGCCTTTAGATCGGTTCCATCCATAAGCGGAGTTCTGTCAAGCTCAAGCAAGTCGCTACCTTTGCCGACTGCGCTTGAATTTTGAGCTAGTAAAACCTCAAGCCCGTATTCTACGGACATATTTCTTACTTTATCGTTGTATTCTCCGTACGGATAGGCGAAATACTTTGGCTTATAGCCCATGTGCTTTTCAAAAATTCTAATACCGTCTTCAAAATCATATCTTAATCTATCATTGCTAAGTCCCACCATGTGAAGGTGTCCGTATGAGTGATAGCCGATTTCGCCGTATTTTACCGCCTCTTTGATCTGTTCAAAGGTCATGAAATCGCCGTATTTTTTGGCACTTGCTTCAACGTAAACCATCAAAGCAAACGGATATCCGTACTCGATAAATATCGGAAGCCCATTTTCATAAAAGCTCTTATATCCGTCATCTACCGTTAAAACTACCCATTTATCCGGAATTTCCTCGCCGTTTTTAAGAGCATCTACCAGTTTTGAAAGAGGCACCACCTCATATCCGTTGTTTTTGAAAAACTCAAACTGTTCTCTTAAATTTTCATTAGAGATATTGGTGCTTGGGTGTCTTGGATCGTTAAATCTATGATAGTTAAATATATGTGCGTCAGCCCAAAGAGAGCCTGCTGCAAGCAAAAACGCTAGGCAAAATTTTAAGCAGATATTTTTAAGCACTTTTTATCCGTAAAGTTATTTTGTAGGTGCAGCCGGAGCGGCAGGAACACTTGGTGCGACAGGCGCGGCCGGAGTTGCGCTAGGAGCCGGAACTGTGATGTTTTTCGTATCTACGCTATCAATTAGCGATTTTTTTGTTTGAGTGTTGTAAGTGTAACCTAAGGCAAGCGTGTTTAAGATGAAAATAACGCCGACTACAAAGGTAAATTTAGCCAAAAATCCCGCAGGGCCCTTTGCACCAAAGAGGCTTTCGTTACTTCCGCTATATGCGCCAAGTCCTATCGAAGAGCTCTTTTGAAGCAAAACGGCAACCGTTAGAATCGCTGCTAAAATGAATTGAAAAACCAAAAAGAATGAACTCACAAAAAATCCTTTAAATTTGAAAATAATTAGTAGCGATTATACTAAAAAAGTTTTAAAATTTCTCTAAATTTCTTTTTCGATTTCGTAAAGGTCGTATCTGATGGATTTAAAAATTTCCGAATTTGTAGTGTCGATAAGCTTAAAACACTCTTCCAAAACTCTTGCGCTCTCTTGTGCGCGTTTTAAATTTGCTATTTGTAGATCCGCTAAATTTGCTCTATCAAATTCGCTTTTTATGCTCGGTTTTAGCACGTCATTTTTAGCGTCACGGAATTTGATAAATTCGCTTGAGTCTATTTTGGCTTTGTGTCTGAGTGTTTTGATTTTAGAAGAGAGGACAAAGTCGTCAAAGACATATCTTCTGATGTCCTCAACGACTCTTAAGCCCTCTTTGAGTCTATTTAAATTTGCGTCAATTACTCTGTAAATACGCTCATTTAAATCGCCGCTCATTTTATTCTCTATTTAGGATTCCTAAAATTTTAAGCAGTGAAGTAAATAGATTTACAAAGTCAAGATATAGTGCAACCGCTCCTTCTATAGGAGTTTCGTAGTTACCGCGAATGATATTTTGTGTATCGTAAAGGATGTATGCACTAAATAAAATCGCACTTACGCTTGAGATAGCAAGTTGGAAAATCGGGCTTTTGAAAAATAGATTCATAATAGCCGCTACTATCACTACGATAAGCGTGATAAAGAGCATTTTGCCCATAGCTGTAAAATCTCTTTTTGTATTCATGGCAAACACGCTTAATGCACCGAATGCAACAGTCGTAAGCGTAAATGCTTGAGCCACTATGCTAGCGCCGCCCGGCATCGCTAAAACCGAAGCTAGAAGCGGAGTAAGCGTAAGACCGCTAACAAACGTAAATGCAAAAAGCAATACTAAATTTAATCCCGCTTTGCGTTTAGCCGCCATAAGACCGAATAAAAGCCCCAGTTCAACTACGACAAGACCGATGAATAGAGGTAAATTTCCTATAAACATATGCGCTATGCCAAGACCGACATATGCTCCAACGCTTGCTGCTAGAAGTGAAGCGGCAAACAGCTGGTAAGTCTGCTTGATAAACGTGCTAAGCGAGCTTTGAGAATACTCTCTCGCCAACTCTTGTTCGTGTGAGTTTGCATAATTTCTATTGTATAAACTCATCAATTCTCCTTATGTAATTTTTTATAAATTTATCCAAAAAATAGTAAATAAAGTATAAAAGATTTTTTAAAACCACCAAAAAATGTTATTTCACAAGCCGTTAACTAACCTTGAGAGCGTTTTTGATATAATTTAAAAAAATAAAATTTCGGAGTAGCGATGGAGGCACTTTTAGACGGCGCTGTTAAATTCATGGAAGAGGGCTTTTTAGAGCACAAAGAGCTGTTTGAAAGTCTTGGGCAAAAGCAAATTCCACATACTCTTTTTGTAGGCTGTATCGACTCGCGAGTGGTGCCAAATTTGATCACAAATACAATGCCCGGCGATCTTGTCGTGGTGCGAAATATCGCAAATATAATTCCTCCTTACAGAACCAGTCAGGAGTATCTGGCTACGACTTCGGCTATCGAGTACGCCTTGCAAACGCTAAATGTCGAAAACGTCATTATCTGCGGACACAGCAACTGCGGAGGATGTGCGGCGCTTTATCTTGACGAGAGTAAATTTAAAAATACGCCAAACGTGAAAAGATGGCTAAATTTGCTTGATCCGATTAAAAAGAGAGTCGAAGGGTTTTTGCCTGATCCTAAAGATAATGCAAGGAGAGAGTGGCTAACAGAGAGATTAAACGTCATAAATTCTTATGAAAATTTACTTACTTATCCTGATGTAAAAGCAAAATTTAGAGACGGAAGTCTTAAAATTTATGTGTGGCACTATATCATAGAAACGGGCGAAATTTATAACTATAACGTAGTTTCAAAGAGTTTTAGATTACTTGGAGTTGATAGATGAGAAAGATTTTTTTACTACTTTTTGGTCTTATATTTATATCTTTAAATTCTTTTGCGGATAGTCTTGACGATATTGATATAGTTTTGGCTATAAAAAAAATAGATGAGATAAATGCCCAGATAGAGGCTATAAAAGCTCAAGCCGTGGATAAAAATGAAACTGCCGAGCAAAATGTTCTTTTTAAAAGTGTTGCGACAAAAAAGAGTGAGCTTTTGGACAAAATACCATATTTGCTTATGGAGACAAGAGTAGATGATGAGAAAATTGCCCAATTTAGAAGCGATAAGTCCAAGCTTGAAACAAAGGTAAAAAGACTAAAAGCAGCAAATAACAAAAAGGCTTACATAGAGAGTGCGATCGAGCTTGAGAAGATGAATATGGAGGCATCTTTTTATAAAACCTTAATCGAGCTTGGAAAAATTTTTAGCGATGGAGCAAGAACCGCAAAGATAAAATCTGGTATAGAAGACGGCTTGCTTGACCTTCAAACGAACTCGTATGTTAGTATTAAAGAGCTCAAGTCTAGCATGGATGGTATGGGAATACAAGGATATATAAATGAATTTAACTCATTAGAGCTTTATAGGAAGACTTTTGAGGAGATTTTGATATATCTTAGGGATAATGCGGAGCTACTTAGCACAAACTACTTTTTTAGCGAGCTAAATTTAAAAACCGCCATAGGATTTATCAATCAGCAGATTCCTTTTGAGATGAAAGATGTGAATTTTGGCAAAATAATACTTATTCTTTTTGTATTTTTGTTTTTCATATCGTTTACAAGAATCTTATCTGCGATAACTTATAAAATTTTACTCTCTTTGTTTGTAAAGGATCATCAAGGAAAATTTATCAAAGATCAAGTCATGGGTATTGTAAAGCGTCCCATTTTCTTTATTTTGGCGGTTTATGCGATAGATCTTTGTGCCTCGATATTTTACTACCCAGCCCCCGTGCCTATCAAATTTGTAAATTACTTTTCTATAGTGTTTATTATCTCTTTTGCATGGCTTATTCTTAGCATATTGGATAGCTACGGTATGGTTTTTATAAGTGAGATAACCAAGAAGAGTGGAGGGCGAAAAGAGGTTATAAATTTAATAATTAAAATAGTCTACTTTATTATCATAGTTATTGCATTTTTACTTGTTTTAAGCAGGCTTGGTTTTAATGTAAGCGCTATAATAGCCTCACTCGGAATAGGTGGTTTAGCTATAGCTTTGGCAACTAAGGATATTTTAGCTAACTTCTTTGCCTCTATTATGATGCTGTTTGACAACTCTTTTTCTCAGGGAGATAACATCGTATGCGGTGATATAGAGGGTGTGGTGGTAGAGATAGGACTTAGAAAGACAACAGTTAGGACTGCCGATAATGCACTTATTTTTGTGCCAAATTCAAAACTTGCCAGCGATCCGATTAGAAACTGGACCAGAAGGCGACTCGGCAGACTTATAAAGCTAACTGTAGCACTTGAATATAGAGCTACTGGCGAACAGGTTAAAAAATGTGCAGAAGAGATTAAAGAGATGCTATTAAATCATCCTGATATTGCAAAACCAAACGATCTGGGCTCAAATGATATTCAAAACACATTAAGGCTTAGAAAAAATATAGTATCCATAGATGATTTGATAGGGTATAAGTCAAATTTGTTTGTAGCCGTAGATAATCTCTCCGATAGCTCTATCGATATATTGGTATATTGCTTTTCAAAGACGATAGTTTGGGGAGAATTTTTGAGCGTAAAAGAGGATGTTATACTAAAGATTATGAATATTGTCGAGAAAAATGGGCTAAGTTTTGCATTCCCAAGTCAAAGCCTATATATTGAAAATTTAAAAGATACTATGGATACTAAGAGTATAATAGACAATACAGTCACGATAAAGGAGAGCAAATGAGTGAAGAATTTGACTATGAAGATGAAGATCTAGATGAGTATTCTGACGATTTTGATGAAGAGAATGAGGGGTCGTATAACTACAATTATGATGAGAATGACTACGAATATGACGATGGAGATGAAGAGGAAGATAGTTACGAGATGTAATAAATTTAGAATTGAAATTTAAAAATATATATCAAGTAAGGGGAATTTACCCCTTACTATCAATGTCCATACATTAAATTTGGAAGCCATAGTGAAATTTGTGGTATGTATGTAACTAGTATCAAGCCTATAAATAGCGTTAAAGTCCAAGGTAGGCATGCCACAACAACATCTTTTAGATTCATTCCTGTTAAACCACTCGATACAAAGAGATTTAACCCCACGGGTGGAGTAATCATACCTATCTCCATATTTACTATAAGCAAAATTCCAAAGTGAACCGGATCTACTCCTAATTGAAGTGCTATAGGTAGCAATAAAGGCACCATAATCATAACAACGCTTGAAGGTTCCATAAATTGACCCATAACGAAAAGCAGTATGTTTACGATGATTAAAAATCCTATTTTGCCTATATTTGCCTCTAAAATTCCGTCAGAGATCGCTTGAGGAATTTGCTCACTGGTAAGAAGATATGCGAACACAACTGCATTTGCAATAATAAAAAATATCATAGCTGTAGTGAGTGCAGATTCAAGGCAGATACCCCAAAGATCTTTTATCTTAATATCTTTATACACAACAAGTGAGATAAAGAGCGCATATACGGCACTTGCGGCAGCAGCTTCTGTCGGAGTAAAAATACCTCCGTAGATACCGCCTATAACTACAACTATAATTAAAAGAGCCCAAAATGCTTTGGTAAATTTTTTGATTCTTTCGCTCCATGGCTCAGGCTTTGTAGCTTTAAAGCCAAGTCTTCTAGCGCCTATATATGTTTGGGCTATCATCATACCGCCTAGCATTATACCAGGCACAACCCCCGCCATAAATAGCTGTGCTATACTAACTTCAGCCGTAACTCCGTAAACAATCATAACTACTGAAGGAGGGATTAGTATTCCAAGTGATCCTGCTGTAGTAATGCCACCAACCGCATAAGCCGGAGGATATCCCGCCTCTTTGATGGCTACGAACATAATAGAGCCTATGGCCACAACCGTAGCAGGTGAGCTTCCTGAAACCGCAGCAAATATAACACAAGCAAATATAGCACTGATCGGAAGACCTCCCGGTAGATGTCCTACTACTGATTTTGCAAAATCTATGATTCTTTTAGCCGAACCACCCTTGCTAAGTAAATTTCCAGCCAAAATAAACATAGGAATTGCCATAAGTGCGAATTTGTTAATACCGTCAAATATGATTTGCGGAACAGTAGCTACATCAAGATCGGTAAAAAGAAGCATAGTAAGAACCGTGCTAGCGCCAAGAGAGACAGCGACAGGAACGCCAATTAGCATAAGTCCAAATAGACATACAAATAAAAATGCAATAGTCATACTATCTCTCCTTAGTCTTTCTTTATGGAGTCGCGAATCATCTCTGCTTCAGCGTTGATAATAACTTTATCAGAAGGAGTGACTGCTATTTGATAGACTTTCTCTCCTGCTCTATAGCTTGCTCCTAAAAATGCCACCGGAAGAACTAGCATAGGCACCCATTGCGGTATTCCTAAGTCAACACTCATAAAATTTAGCTCATACATAACATATAGATACTGTACGCTATAAACTACTATAAACATTAAAAAGATTGTAGTAAGGGCGCTAGAGAATACAAGATAAGCTTTTGCTATTGGTGAAGGGAATCTTTCAATTAGAATAGTGACTGATATGTGTATGCCTTTTCTAAAGCCATATGCGGCGGCAAAGAATGCAGACCAAATAAAAAGATAGTTAGTCGCTTCTCCTGCCCATGCCCATCCGGTATTAAAGACATAACGCATTACAACGTTTATAAAAGCAAGTAGCGTTCCCGCTACTATGCCTACTACGGCAATCGTCTTATTAACAGTTGCGATGCCGATATCTATAATTTCAAAGAATCTTCGCATAAAAACCTACTTTGTATTGATAGTTTTTTCTATCAGGTCTTTTCCTATAACTTTATAGAAGTTTGGATAGATAGTTTTCATAACCTCAGCCCATTTGGCTTTCTGCTCAGGGGTTAACTCTACTATCTCAAGTTTGCCTGTCTCGCTTGCATATTTTTTAAGAGCGTCTATAATTTTGGCATCCTCTTTCGCAGACTCTTCTCTTTCAAAAGCAGTAGCCTCTTTAAGAGCTTGAGTAACGTGATTTTTCATATCTTGTGGCAAGCCTTTCCAGAATTTCTCACTTAGAATAACCAAATATCCCAAATATCCGTGTGAAGATATTGTTAGAGAGTTTTGTGCTTCATAGAATTTTGAGTTATAAAAGTTTGACAATGGGTTCTCTGTAGCATCTACAACTTTTTGTTGAAGTGCAGGATAAACTTCAGAGAATGGTAGAACTTGCGGGTTACCGCCTATTACTTTTGTTTGCTCTTCTAGAACTTTTGAGCTCATAATTCTAAATTTCTGTCCTTTTGCATCTTCAGGAGCAACGATAGTTTTTTTGCTTGAACTAAAGTGTTTAAAGCCTGCATCCCAAAAATCAAGTGCTACAAAGCCTTTTTTAGCGATCATATCTTTAAGCTTTTGTCCAACTTCGCCACCTTGTACTGAGTATAGGTGAGCGTTATCTCTAAATATAAAAGGTAAGTCAAATAGTTGGAATTGGGGAACTATAGGAGTAAATTTAGAGAAACTTGGAGCAGCCATTTGAACGTTATTTAGTTTTAGTGCGCCAAATACGCGGTCATCATCTACTAGTTGAGCCGCAGGATAAACCTCAACTTTAATTGCACCTTGGCTAAGTTCGTTTACGCGTTTAGCAAAAAAGTCTGCGGCTTTACCTTTTGGTGTGGTTGCAGCAACAACGTGAGCAAATTTTATAGTGTATGTCTTTTGGGCGCCAAATGCGCTACCTGCTAGAGCACAAGTTAGGAATAGTGCCGAAAGGAATTTTAGTTTCATTATTGAATCCTTATTTATTTTTTTGATTCACTACAAAATTAATCATAGCTAGACGTAATTATAAATCATAAAATTTATAAATTGGCAATCTTGTTTCAAAAACTCTCAAAAATTTATTTTTATATGAGTAAATTAGTAACATTTTATTATTGTAATAGTAGATAAAATTTAAGTAATTTTATTAAATTCGATTATTTTTTGAAACAGTGTTACTAAAATACACTTAAATTTAAACTTTATAAATAATACTAATTTTATCCTATTAACAAAATAATTACTTTTTTATCATATAATCTCGAAAATTTTATTAAATTACAAGGAGAATCAAAATGTTTAATCTTAGAAAGCTTCCATTTGATCCTAAATCAAATGCTGTTGTAAGCGAAGAAACCTGTTCTTATCATCACGGTAAGCACCACCAAACTTACGTAACAAATCTTAATAACCTTATTAAAGGTACCGAATTTGAAAATTCCGGATTATATGAAATTATATCAAAGAGTTCAGGCGGTATCTTTAACAATGCTGCCCAAGTTTACAACCATGATTTTTATTGGGATTGTATAGCTAAAAAGAGCGATATGAGCGATGAACTAAAAGCAAGATTGCAAAAAGATCTTCCGAATTTTAAAGAGGAATTTTTAAAATCAGCTACTACATTATTTGGCTCTGGGTGGGCATGGTTAGTTTATAGTCCAAAATCTGACAAACTAGAAATAATCCAAACTAGTAATGCTCAAACACCTGTAACGGTGGGTCTGATACCTCTTTTGGTGGTAGATGTATGGGAGCATGCCTATTATGTAGATCATAGAAATGCAAGAGCTGCATATCTGGAGAAATTTTATGAGAACATTAATTGGGATTTCGTATCTGCTGCTTATGAGTGGGCTTTAAAAGAGGGTGTGAATTCAGTTAAATATTATATAGGCGAGCTTCATGCTAAAGGTTGCGGATGCGGCAAGGGATGCGGTTGCCACTGATTTTTTGAAGAGGTTTTTCCTCTTCAATTTTTTATAAAATACTCCCTTGTTTTACTTATTTTCTAAAAAATAAATATTTCATTACTCTAAAATACATTAAAATAAAAAACGATTGAATAATAATTATTTATTAATAAATTTAGAACAAGATATATTGTTGTCTATTCGAAATATTCTTTAAAATCACTAAAAACAAGTTTTTTGGTAATTTTATGAATTAAAATTTCATCTAAATTTTTAAATTTACCTTTCTATGCTAGTATCCGAAAATATTTTATTTATAAGGATGCAAAATGAAAAAAATTCTAATCTCTTCTTTGGCCGCAGTTGCATTTTTGAGTGGTTGTGCTTCTGTGGGAACCAAACAAGAGTCGACTACCGCAAAAGTTATAAGCGTTAATACTATACATTTCTATAGTGTTACCGATAAAAATTATAAGGTTAATTTAGTTTCGGCAGATAATTTTGAAACTGCTGTTTTGACTGACACTAAAGGGCATAAAATTGCTCTAAAAAGCGCTGTTTCAGGTAGTGGAACAAGACTTGTTAACGATGACGGCATAGAGATACATTTCAAAAAAGGCGAAGCTGTGCTAACTCTTGGCAAGGGTCAAAAAGATATATTTTTAAAATACTAAATACAAAAAGGGGCCAAAGACCCCTTTAAACCTAACTCTAATTTTTATAAATTCAAATTTCGCTTTTTGTAATATCTTTTTTAATATTTTATCTTACATATTTAATGCGATATATTTTAAAATCTTAATTAAAAACTTATTGATTTTTGTGGAAATTTAGATTATATACTTATATAAAAATATTAAAATTTAAAATTAAGACTACTTTAGATTAATTTTATTTAAAATGCCATAAAATAGTTATATTTTAATAGAAAATAAAGCTTAAGAATTAAACATATTTAATATCAAATAATAATATATTTTATCAAAAATATCTAAATTGTTCTATTGTATTTTAAGAAAACTATCACTATACTCTTTAAACTTACAAAACTATTTTTAAGAGGGTAACTATGAAGCAAATTTTAAAGCGCGACGGCACAAGACAAGAGTATCTTCCATATAAGATCCAAGATGCTATTAAAAAGGCTTTTGCAAGCGAGAGCAAAGAGTATGACGATAGAATTTTTGCCGACGTTATGCAAGATGTCGCACAAAAAGAGATCATCACAGTCGAGGATGTGCAAGACTTCATAGAAAAAGCGCTTTTTAAAGCGGGTTATTTTGATGTGATGAAGAGCTTTATGCTCTATCGCCACACTCACAAAATGCAACGCGAGCAAATTTTAGGACTCAACGAAGATACTACATACATAAACTCCACCCAAACGATAAATGAATACATAAACGGCACAGACTGGCGAATTTCGGCTAACTCAAACACAAGCTACTCAAACGCAGGACTCATAAACAACACCGCAGGTAAAGTTATCGCAAACTACTGGCTTGACGCGATTTACTCCAAAGAAGAGGGCATCGCGCACAGAAATGGAGATTATCATATCCACGATCTAGACTGCCTTACCGGATATTGCGCAGGCTGGTCCCTTAGAGCGCTTCTTAATGAAGGTTTTAACGGCGTTCGCGGCAGGGTTGAAAGTAGGGCTCCAAAGCACTTTCGCGAAGCTCTTAGTCAGATGGCAAATTTCTTAGGAATTTTGCAAAGCGAATGGGCTGGAGCTCAGGCGTTTAGCAGCTTTGACACCTATCTTGCGCCATATGTTTTTAAAGATAAGTTAAGCGATACGGAGATAAAAAAAGCGATTACAAGCTTTATATTTAACCTAAACGTTCCTGCTCGTTGGGGTCAAAGTCCCTTTACCAACGTAACTATCGACATCACTTGCCCAAGTGATCTTCGCGCTCAAATTCCAACTTCAACCGACATACATCTGTTTTCAAATTTAGAAGATGAAGAGCTTTTAAAACTCGCCAAAGAGCGAGGGTTTAATAAACTTACAGATATGACTTACGGAGCGTTTGAGCCTGAGATGGCGCGTATCGATAAGGCGTTTTATGAAATTTTAACCACAGGCGACAAGTGCTCTCAGCCTTTTACCTTCCCGATCCCTACGGTAAATATCACCGAGGATTTTGACTGGGATAGCGAAGTGGCTAAAATTTTGTTTGAAAATACGGCAAAGATGGGCTCAAGCTACTTTCAAAATTTCGTCGGTTCTCAGTATAAATTTGATGAAAATGGCAACCGTGTCTTAAACGAAAGCGCTTATAAACCGGGGCACGTTCGCTCGATGTGCTGCCGCTTGCAGCTTGATCTAAGAGAGCTTTTAAAACGCGGTGGAGGGCTGTTTGGAAGTGCCGAGATGACAGGAAGTATAGGCGTCGTAACCATAAATTTGGCTCGCCTTGGATATTTGTATAAAAGCGATAAAAAGGGACTTTACACAAGGCTTGAGTATCTTTTAAATTTGGCAAAATCAACCCTTGAAAAGAAGCGCAAATTTATCCAAGAGATGTATGATCGCGGGCTTTATCCTTATACGGCGCGCTATTTGAAGCATTTTAACAACCACTTTAGCACTATCGGCATCAACGGTATGAACGAGCTTTTAAGAAATTTTACAAGTGATACGGAAAATATTTCTACCGAATTTGGGCGCGAATTTGCGCTTGAGATGGTTGAGTATCTGCGCTCTAAAATTAGGCAGTTTCAAGAGAGTACGGGCAATCTTTACAACCTTGAAGCAACGCCTGCAGAAGGTACTACATACCGCTTTGCAAAAGAGGATAAAAAGCGCTATCCTGACATCTTGCAAGCTGGCATGGATGAAAATATCTACTACACCAACTCAACCCAGCTGCCTGCAAATTTCACCGACGATGCTTTTGAAGCGCTTGATCTGCAAGATGAGCTTCAAAGTGCTTATACTGGCGGAACGGTCTTTCACCTTTATATGAAGGAGCGCATTAGCTCGGCTGAAGCGTGCAAGGATCTGGTGCGCGGCATCGTAAATAACTACCGCTTGCCGTATATCACGATCACGCCTGTCTTTAGCGTGTGCTCAAAGCACGGATATATCCCCGGCGAGCATGAGTACTGCCCGATTTGCGATGAGGAGCTGATGAAACAGCTTCAAAAGGCTTAATTTCTAAAATTTGCGCTCAAATTTGTGCCAAATTTTAACCGTGCGAGCCAGCTAAAGCCACTTTTATAAGCGGCATTTAACGATAAAATAAAATTTTAAGAATTCTGTGGCACAATTCGTCTAAATTTTCATGGAGTAGGTCGTGTCAAATCACTATGATGTTTTGGTTGTGGGCGGAGGAATTTCAGGAACGGCTCTGTTTTACGAGCTTGCGCGCTATACGGACATAGAGCGTATCGCACTTTTGGAGAAGTATCCGGCTTGCGCGACTCTAAACTCAAAGGGCACGAGCAACTCTCAGACTATTCACTGCGGCGACATAGAGACTAACTACACTTTTGAAAAAGCAAAAAGCGTCAAAAAATCAGCCGATATGATCGTAAAATATGCACTCATGCATGGATATGAGAACAAATTTATGTTCGCTCATCAAAAGATGGTCATAGGCGTGGGTGAGGTCGAGAGTGCCGGCATAAGAGAGAGATTTGAGAAATTCAAAGAGCTTTATACCGGGCTTGAAATTTTTGAAAAGGATAGGATAAAACGTATCGAGCCTATGGTAGTGCAGGCTGCCAACGGAGGCGATCGAAAAGAAGAGATTGTGGCTATGGGTGTGGTTGGTGGCGAGTATACCACTGTTGATTTTGAGCAGATGTCAAATAGTCTGGTTAAGCACGCCAAGGAGGAGAGTAAGACTACCGACATCTTTTTTGATGCATGGGTTGATGAGATCAAAAAAGATGGTGAAAGATACCTTGTAAAAACTCGCGATGGACGAAAATTTAGCGCAAATTATGTAGTTGTAAATGCGGGCGCTCACTCTTTATATCTGGCCCATAATATGGGACATGGGCTTAATTTTAGCTGTTTGCCGATCGCAGGAAGCTTTTATATGAGTAAAAAGCATTTGCTAAACGGCAAGGTCTATACCGTGCAAAATCCAAAGCTGCCGTTTGCCGCTATCCACGGAGACCCGGACATCCTAGCTGATGGGCTTACTAGATTTGGGCCGACTGCGCTTGTGCTACCTAAACTTGAGCGCTACCGTGGAAATTCGACGGTTGTTGATTTTATAAAGACTTTGCGCCTTGATACAAACGTGGCGAAGGTGCTTTTAGGACTTTTTGGCGATAGTGATATAAGAGATTATGTGATTAGAAATTTTGCCTATGAGGTGCCGATCGTAAATAAAATTTTATTCGTTGAGGCTGCCAGAAAGATCGTGCCTTCGCTTGGGAATGACGATGTTTATTATGCTAGAAATTTTGGCGGTGTTCGCCCGCAAGTGATTGATAAAAAGGGCAGGGAGCTAATGCTTGGCGAGGCTAGCATAAACACAGGCGAAGGTATCGTCTTTAACATGACGCCAAGCCCAGGAGCTACGAGCTGTCTTGCAAACGGCTTTAGAGACGCTAGAAGAGCTTGCGAGTTTTTGGACAGGAAATTTAATGAGGATAGATTTAACGCCGAGCTTGTAGATTAGGCTACTTTACACAGCTAGAGGATAGATCTCTAGTTTATGTTTGTCAAACTCGCAAAGGTGTCCGAGTAGATAAATTTCAAAACAGCTCTTTAAAAAATCCTCCTTAGGCTTGTGCCTGAGTGCAGGATAAAGCAGGTAATTTATCAATAAAGCATCTGCTACAACCGATCCGTACGCCTCTTTTAAAATTGCAGCTTTTTCGTCTATAAATTCTGCTTTGTGCCTCCATTTAGTTATGGCTTTGTAGAGTTGCTCATCTAAATTTAGCTTCCAAATAGCCTCTCTAATGTCCCAAATTGCAACTTCATGCACACGTTTAAGCCTCTCAAGAAGCTCTTTGTCATTTATAAATTCGGCAAATTTTTTAAGGCTATCGATGTGAGATTTGCCAAGAGCGATCAGCTTTGCTTTGTCATTTGATGGCAGAGGAGAAAATATCGGCGTAAAGCCCGCTTTTATAAAAGCATTTGCTTTGTCTTTGTTCGCCTCGTAAAGCGGCATAATCCTATCTTGTAAATCTTTAGCGCAAACTAGCGGCTCAAAGACTTTATCTACACCATCTCCGTAAGGCATAAATTCCTCAAACAGTCCGTAAAAACAAGCACTCAGATCTTTTAAATCTCCTGAATAAAGATTGATTTGCATTAAATTTGCCAAATGCTTAGCGTAGTCTAGTTTCGTCATTTTAATAACTCTAAAGCCCTTAAACCAAGCACAAATTTAAGCTTTTATCGGATAAATTTAACCCTTTTTAGCTGCGAGATATAGCGGCTCAACTTTTTTGGCTATCTCTTTTAGGTCTTTGATACGGCTTTCGTTTGACGGGTGAGTGCTTAGGATTTCAGGCACCGCACTGCCTGATTTTTTAGACATCTTTTCCCACACTATGACCGCCTCTTGTGGATCATATCCCGCTCTTGCCATTAGTTCGGTGCCGATATGATCAGCCTCAGTTTCATGACTTCTTGAAAAAGGCAGGCTGATAGTGTATTGGGTGGCTAAATTTATAAGCCCTGTTGCCGTATCGCCAAGCCCTGCAGCGGTTGAGACAGCAAAAATTCCTATATTTTTAAGCTGATCCGTGCTAGCTTGCTCGCGGCTATGCTCTCTTAGCGCGTGAGCTATCTCATGACCCATGACGGCTGCTATCTGCGCGTCCGTTAAGGATAAATTTTTAATAAGCCCGCTATAAACGGCGATCTTGCCTCCGGGCATACACCACGCATTTAATGTGTTTGAGTTGATGACATTTACCTGCCAGTCCCATTTAAGCGCATCTTCTCTAAAGGCTCCGACCTGCGCTATGAGGCGTTTGCCGATGGCTTGCACGCGTTTGGTAAGGACTGGATCGATATTTAGCGTATTTGCTTGTTTGGCTGATTGAAGTACCTTTGTATAGGCCAATACCGCACTTTGATTCATTGTTTCAGAACTCACCAAAAATAGTTGTTTTCTATCGGCTCCTACAACTCCACCGCCGGTTGAACTTGCAACACAACCGGCCAAAAATATTATTATAAATAAAAATGGAAGTATAATTTTTTTCATCTTTTCATCCTTAAATTTAGGTTGTGAAATTTCAAAAATTATACTAGATTTTCTTAAATTTCTACTCCCAATCCATTTTTTTGTAGCCGATATTGTGCTCAAATTCCTTTAGACGCTTATGGATTGAGCGAAGCTCGGTTATAGTCTTCCAGTTGCTGATAAACACGCCAAAACTTGATCTAACTTGTGCAAATGCATTCTTAACTTGAACTAAAACTCCAAGAGTGATAAGACCCGTAAATAGTCCTCCACCCATTATTAGATATGGAATTATGATTGAAATTTGATGATAAGAGTATAGCCACATATTAAAATATCCATAGTGTAAAAATAACCTTGAGTAGTTAAATTTAAGCCCCGTAAAAAGCTCTACTATAGTTGCCGGATGAGCGTAGTTTATCTTGTTGTCCTCTGCTAAAACAAGTTCTTTTCTAAAGGCGGCTTCGACTTTTTGGTTGTTGTATTCAAGTCCAGGAAGCTTGATGCCTACAAACCAAGAGATTATAAGCCCGCCCACACTTATAATTAGGGCTATCCATACAAGAGAGCCCGGAATATCTTTGATGTAAGGCAAATTTACTTTGGCACTAAGCCCCCAAAGTATCGGTATGAAGGCGATTAGAGTCATTATGGAGTCTAAGATATCAACTCCAAGATCTTCCATGATTTTTGCAAATCTATAAGTATCTTCTTGCATACGCTGCGAGCTTCCCTCGATGTCCTTTTCGACTTTTCGCCAGTAGCTAAGATAGCTAAAGGTCATTGCCTCTCGCCAGCGAAATATCCAGTGGCTGGAAAAAAACGATATAAAAACACGAAGCATTATATACGGCATGGCTAAATATAAGAATAGTCTTATCCCCGCCCAAAAATCCTGTATGTCGTGCTCTTTTACATTTTGTAAGATGTCGTAAAAGTTTTTATACCAATTATTAAATTGAATATTTATATATGTTTGAAGTATAAGTGATAATGATATCAAAATTATACCGCCGTAAGCCCATTTGGCCCATTTTTTACTCTTAAAAAAAGATAAAAACACTTTTCTCTCCCGAGTGTGAAATTAAAACGCTAAAGTATATCAAAAAAATATTAATTTAAATTTGGATATTAAATTCAAAATTGCTAGATTTGACCTAAAATATTAAAAAAATTAAAATAATATGAAATTTGATAGATTTAAATTATAAATAAATTTGGTTTAAATGTAGTATTATTTTATAAACTAAAATTTAAGGATATAAAATTTGTTTAGAATTATATTTATTTTTGCTGTTATTTTCTCTTTAGTATGGATATATATGGGCGCAAATAATAAAACAGTAGCGGATTATAAAAACATGAGCAAGGAGCAGCTTGAAACTCTTTGTCTCGAAAAACAAGATAAAACCGCATGTCAAAAAATCGCTATTGATTTTATAAATATTTCTAAATCAAACGACGGGAAGCCTAAATTTTAAAATAGCTTTACATGAAAGTTCTTGCAAGTAAGTTAATTGAGATTTGGTTGCTTTTGTGATATAATGCCAATTTTATCTTAATTTTTAAGGATTTTTATTGCACCCCAGTAGCGATTCATATTTTATGATTTTACTCGCAATTTTATTTGTACTTTTAAACGCTTTCTTTGTTTTATCCGAATTTGCCATTGTCAAGGTTCGCAGAAGTAGACTAGAAGAGCTTATCAAGGATAAGGTTCCAAATGCAAAACTAGCCTACGATATGTCAAATAAGCTTGATACATATCTAAGCGCGACTCAGCTCGGCATAACACTTAGTTCGCTTGCGCTTGGTTGGATAGGCGAGCCTGCGATCGCAAGGCTGATAGAAAGGCCGCTTCAAATTTACTTTGATGTAAGCGACTTGGTTGTTCATACCGTTGCGTTTGCTATCGCATTTACGACTATTACGTTATTTCACGTGGTGCTTGGAGAGCTGGTTCCAAAATCGATCGCCATTGCTAAAGCCGAGAAATCAACTCTGCTTATAGCAAAACCCCTTCATATATTTTGGGTTATTTTTTCGCCTCTAATTAAGACATTTGACTATCTTGCTTGGCTCTCTTTAAAAATGCTCGGCATAAAGCCCGCCAAAGAAAGCGAACTCGCGCACTCAGAAGAGGAGATTAAGATAATCGTAGGAGAGAGCTTAAAAGGCGGAGTTTTAGATAGTTTTGAGACTGAACTTATAAAGAATGCGGTGGATTTTAGCGACACTGTGGCTAAAGAAATTATGACTCCTCGCCGTGATTTAGTCTGCATAAATAAACAAAAGAGCTTTGAGGATAATCTAAAAGTAATTTTTGAGTCCAAATATACTCGTTTCCCATATATAGATGGTAGCAAAGATGTGATTTTAGGCATGATACATATTAGAGACATTTTAGCTGTTCATTTTGGAGAGGGTAAGAAAAAAGATTTTGATCAAATCGTTAGAAAATTTTTGATAGTACCTGAGAGCTTATCTATCTCAAAGGCCCTAGTAATGATGAACAAACAGCAAATTTCAGCCGCTCTTGTAGTAGACGAATATGGTGGCACTGCAGGCCTTCTTACTATGGAAGATATTATGGAAGAGGTTTTGGGTGATCTAAATGACGAGCATGATGAAGCTGATCCTCATTTTAGAAAGATAAATGACAATATATATGAATTTAACGGTAGATTTGACCTAGAAAGCGTTGAAGAGCTTATGGGTATTAGCTTTGATGAGGAGACAGATCAAGTAACTATCGGCGGATATGTATTTAACCTTATTGGCAGATTGCCTGTGGTCGGAGATAGAATAGATGATGAGAACTGCCACTATGAAGTGCGTAAAATGGATGGAACTAGCATTCTAACTGTTAAAGTACGTAAAAAGATTGAAGGTGAAGAGAATGATTAAATTTTAGGCGGTCTTTGCCGCCTAAGCACTATTTGTCTGAATTTTTAATATATGCATAATCCGAAATTTGAGTCCACTCTCTGCCTATTTTCATATAGCTTCTTTGTGATTCTAAAATTTCTTTAAACATAGGATCTTTTGCGCTTAATTCATTTAAAATTTCATCTGTTGCTTTTTTTAAAGCATCCATTATCTCTGGAGAAAATGATGTTATTTTGATATCCGGATGTTCTTTTTTAATCCTATCAAGAACAACAGCATTTTGGTATGTTGCATATTCGTAAACATAGTTAGATACAACCTTTGTTGCTGCTTCAATTATGTATTTTAAATCCTCAGGCATCTTGTCAAATAGTTTTTTATTTATATAAAATTCATTCTCGCTAGCAGGCTCTTGCCATCCTGTGTAATAGTATTTTGCTACTTTTTGAAAGCCAAAGCTAATATCTAGTGCGGGACTCACCCATTCTACCGCATCTATAGTATTCATTTCGAGTGCCATATAAAGCTCGCCTATAGGAATTGTATTGATATTTACTCCAAGTTTTGACATGATTTCACCGCCAAGCCCTGTCATTCTAAGCTTTAATCCTTTTAGATCGTCAATAGTTTTTATCTCTTTTTTGAACCATCCGCCCATCTGCATACCGAAATTTCCACCTAAAAAGGTTACTATATTATGCTCTGAAAATACTTTTTTGGATAGCTCTTTACCACCCCCATAGTTATACCATGCATGTTGTTCTGATACACTCATTCCAAAAGGCACTGTCGTAAATAGCATTAGCTTGGGATCTTTACCCTTATAAAAGTAACTTGCTGTATATCCTACGTCATATTGTCCGTTTTTTACCATATCAAGCACGGCAAATGCAGCTTTGTGCTTTGATGGGTAGTCCACTCGCACTTCTATACGCCCATTACTCATCTTCTCAACCAACTCTTTAAATTTTTTCGGAGCCTCCCCAAGTGCCGGAACGTTACTTTCGTAAGTTGCGGCAAGTTTTAATTTATATTTTTCAGCTGCCGACGAGCTTAGAGCTAAAATTACACTTATTGCAAGTGTAGTCAGTAGTTTCATATTTTCTCCTTTGATATTAAGATTTACTAAATTATATGGCTTTTATATTATGTTTTTGTCTTAATATCAATTTTTAATTATTTTAAATTTAAAAATTGAGTAAATTTGTAAATAAATTGAATATAATTCACTTTTTGTAATTATTATATAAAAATAAAATTTTCAACTTAAATTTTATAATAAAGTTATATAATGTAATGATAATTCTTAAGGAGTATAGATGAGATTGATTCAAGCTAGTGAAATTACTAAAGTTGTCAGCAGACTTTGCAAAGAGGCCTGTTATATCGTAACCCCTGATATGAGAGAGGCTTTTGCAAAAGCTAAAGAAAATGAGAGTTCGCCAACAGGCAGAGATATTTTAGGCAAAATTTTGCAAAATGCCGACTTAGCCGAAAAAGGAATAGCACCTATTTGTCAAGATACCGGAATGGCAGTTGTGTTTGTGGATATAGGTCAGGATGTGCATATAGAGGGAGGTTTTCTTGAAGATGCTATAAATGAAGGCGTGGCCAATGGCTACGTGGAAGGCTATTTAAGAAAATCTGTAGTGTGTGATCCTGTTTTTGACCGAAAAAACACTAAGAATAATACGCCGGCAGTTATAAATGTAAGAATAGTTAAAGGCGATAAAATTCATATTAAAGTGGCTCCAAAGGGGTTTGGTAGCGAGAATAAATCGGCTCTTAAGATGCTAGTTCCTGCCGATGGATTAGAAGGTATTAAAAAAGTATTTTTAGACACGGTAAGGCTGGCTGGTCCAAATGCCTGTCCTCCTATGGTAATAGGCGTAGGTATTGGCGGCACTATGGATAAGGCTGCGCTTATGGCAAAATATGCCGCTGCACGCTCTGCGGATAGCAAAAATCCTGATGAGAGATATGCTAAGCTTGAAGAAGAGTTGCTTGAGCTAGCCTGTAAAACAGGTGTTGGTCCACAAGGACTTGGCGGAGATTATACTGCTGTCAAAGTAAATGTAGAGTGGTATCCTACTCATATAGCTGGACTTCCGGTTGCTATAAATATAAACTGCCATGCTGCACGCCATGCTGAAGCTGAAATTTAAGGAGAAAAGATGTCAGAAATCAAGAAAATAACTGCACCGTTTGATAAAAGCGTAGTAAAAAGTCTAAAAGCTGGCGATAGCGTATTAATATCGGGAACAATAATAGCGGCCAGAGATGCTGCGCATAAAGCCTTAACAGAGACTTTAGCCAGAGGTGAAAAGTTGCCTGTAAATTTGGCCGGTGAAACAATATATTATCTTGGACCAAGTCCTGCAAAGCCTGGTCAAGTTATAGGTGCGGCAGGTCCTACAACAAGTGGACGAATGGATAAATATACCCCAACTATGATTAATGAAGTTGGTATAAACGGTATGATAGGTAAGGGCTACCGCTCTCAGGAAGTGGTAGATGCGATGAAAAAATCAGGATGCGTATATATGGTGGCTATCGGAGGAGCCGGGGCATTAATAAGTCAGAGTATCAAAAAATATGAAGTTTTGGCTTATGAGGATCTTGGCCCAGAAGCTATAGCACGAATAACTATCGAGGATTTTCCTGCGATAGTAGCGATAGATAGCGATGGAAGCAATTTTTATGAAGTAGGCCAAGCGCCATATAAAAAGGTTTAATAATATCCAAGACAAAGCGTATCGGTTAGTCTGATACGCTTTTCTAATGGCTCTGGAGAGAAAAATTTACACTTTTCTATATAAATTCTATAGCCGTAATCAAGTCCTAAGTCATCATAAAATTTCTTTAAATTTATAAATTTTATTCCGCAAATTTCTCTTATATCAAAAAGTTTATATAAATTTGAATTATTTTTTTTCACTAGATGAGATGGTGCAAGTCCGGTAAATGAACAAAAAGAGCTTGTTAAAACTAGTCCCTCAAGCCCACTACAATCTTTGATAATATGCTCAAATTTATGTGGAATTGTTTTGTATTTTAAAAAAACTATACGAGAGTGTTCAAATTTAGCCGAAATTACGCCTTTCCAGAAGAGATATGCGTTTGAAGAGATATTTGCAAGCTTTGCAAATTCGCACCCAAGCACATAACCATCCAAAAATTCGTTAGGCGCCAATACTATATTCATTATATAGATTACTCGTTTTTACAAATTTTCTTTGTTAGCTTTGTTGCAAAAGGCATTATGAATATAACGCTAGGATAGGCGACTACAAATGCTTTGAACCAGCCTTCTGCCCATAATATCAAGAATCTATCTATAATCCCCAAATTTATATATAGTAAGACTCCAGACATCAAAAATGACATAAAAAGCGACATAATAAATGCTAAAACGAACTTGTAAAATTTAATCGGTATCATAAAAATCCTATTTTTTATCGATTATATCAAAATATGAGATTATTTTTATTGACAGAAAATTGAATTTGTTGTAGGATTTTGCAAGATTTTAAGCTTAAGGAAAATCATGAAAAAAATTATATCTACTAAAAACTCTCCACAAGCCATAGGACCGTACTCTCAAGCGGTTATGTCAAATGGATTTTTATTTATATCCGGGCAGCTTGGTATAAAACCTGACGGAGAATTTGCAGGAAGTAGTGTTGAAGACCAAACAAGACAATCTATGGAAAATATCAAAAATATTTTGGCTGTGGCTGGCTTAACATTTGAAAATATTGTAAAAACAACTATATTTTTAGCCGATATAAATGATTTTACAAAAGTAAATGAAATTTATGCTAGTTGTTTTAAAAGAGAATTTCCGGCACGTAGCACTATAGCTGTAAAGACTCTGCCAAAAGATGGTTTAGTAGAAATTGAAGCTATAGCTGCTCAATAATACTATATTCTATATAGAAAGAAATTTGCATTTTTATATTTTTGCAAATTTCTTTTGTGATTTTTGATTTTGTAATAAAA
>NZ_LIWS01000006.1:0-114763 GCF_012978835.1 Campylobacter sp. RM16190
CATACGAGATTGATCTTTAAGTGCCATATCTATATTCCAAAGCACTAAATCATCATATATATAACCATTTGCTATAAGGGGTAAAATTTCTTCACACAAAATCGTATTTCCGATCTTTCTAGCTATAAATGTTTCAAGACCGACAATCCTATTTGTTTTTATATTTAATATAGGTTGATATAGAAGCGAAAATTCATCATTTAAAAGACTTGATGATATTCTATCGGATAATGCATAGTGATCTCTAAAATACTTATCCGCATCAGGATCAAATATATAGTATTTATTTTTGCCTGATAATTTTGACTGATACATAGCCCAATCAGCCTGCTCTATAAGTGTATCTTGATCGATATCGATTTTTTGAGGATATAAGCTTGCACCAACACTGGCACTCACTCTTAGATGCTTATTGTTTATCACAATATCTCTACTTGCAGCCCTTAATATGTCCTCTAATATATCATTAATCTCATTTTTATAAGTTAAATCATTTACAATAGCTATAAATTCATCCCCGCCAATCCTTGCTAAAACATCATTTTCTTTTAAAACAATGCTAATATTTTTTGAAATTGCGATCAATAGCCTATCGCCAACAGAGTGTCCATGCAAATCGTTTATAGGTTTAAAATTATCTATGTCTATGTAAATAACAGCAATGGAAGTCTTTGTGCTTACAGTATTTATCATTGCATCATTTAGTTTTTTAGAGAATAAAAATCTATTCGGGAGTTTTGTTAGTGCATCATAGTAGGCTATTTGCTCTAAATTTTCTTCTTTTTCTTTAGCATGCGAGATATCTGAAAAAATAGCTATAAAGTTTTCTATGCTGCCGTCTTTGTCATAAACGGTGCTTATAGTCAAAAGCTCTAGGTATTTTTTACCATCTTTCTTTTTATTCCAGATATGACCCCTCCAATATCCTTCATTGATAACATTGCGCCACAAATTAGCAAAAAATTTGCTATCATGAGTACCAGAATTTAATAAATTCGAAGAGCTTCCTATAGCTTCTTCTTTAGAGTATCCCGTTATTTGAACAAAAGCATCGTTTACATCTATAAATTTGCCATCAGTTCCTACTATAGCCATAGCTTCTTGAGAATTTGAAAATAAATTTGAGACTATTTTTTTATATTTATCAGCATCATTTTTATACTTTAGACCGTCTATTTCATAATGGTTACCATTATGTAAAGTATTATTTAAAGAGTTATTGTTTAAATCCATTTTATCTATAATAGAACTGTCTACAAAATACCCTATGACCTCATCTATATTTTTATCGTCACTAGATATAAATTTTAAAAAAACATTACAAGTTACAACTTCTAAATTTTTCTTTGATATTCTAATAGATGATAAAAATTCATAATCTTTTTTTATTGCATTAGTACTAAATAATCTAAATTTGATATTAAATTCATTAAAGATTTTATCAAAGTCTGCAGGATGTATAATATTTTTAAAACTAAAATCATCAGCCAGCATCTCTTCTAGCCTATAGCCTAATATAATCTCGGTATTAATCGAGACGCTTAAAATATCTTGCATAAAGCCATTTTTCCAAGATATTTTAAATATCGGAGAGTAGATATTAGCCTCATTCTCTCTTTTAAAATTTCTCTTATTTATTTTTTCCCAAGTAATATCTTCAATTAGACAAAATCCTAGCTTATTATCATCCGCTTCTATATTTTTCTTTTTTATCAATACATCTTTTATATCGCCATTTGAGAGTATATGTCTAGCTTCGTAAGCTACTGTATTGTCACTACAGTCACAAGTCATAATATTTGCACCTTTTGCACTACCGGCATCAAGGTCTTGCAATCTTTTACTTAAAAATTCATCTCTGGAAAATCCATAAAATTCTAATGCCTTTGAACTAGCCTCTACAATATCACCTGTTTTTGCATCGATCAAAAGTATAACCAGAGGACCCTGTTCAAAAAGGTATCCAAATTTTTTCTCATATTCTAAAAAGCTATTTTTTTTGTTTTGAAAATTTTCATTAACATGGATAATCGAATCCACCATTTCGTTAAAATCAGTTATATAGCCAGTGCTTACATATTGACCGATATTTTCTTCTTTTTCAAGCTTTTTTATAAGCTTTTTTATAAACAATATAGGCTTTATAATACCATTTACGGCAAATTTGACATCCACAAAAACTAAAAATAGCCCTATTAAAAAAAATGCTAGACATATACCTAAAAATAGCCAGTTTGTATACAATATATTGCTAATAGGGCGATAAGTTACAACAGCTGTTCTGGCTTTAGGGATGTATTGAACCATATAAAGATCAAAGTTGTCTGCCCCCCAGTTAATTCTAATACTATTTTGGTCTGCATAATTCATGTCTACGCTATAAATATCAAATATGGCTTTTTGCTTTAGAACAAGCTCTATATCTTGGTGAAACAAAATTCTTCCATCTTTATTAATGATAAAAGAGTTCGCTCCTTCTGAATTTTGCATCTGCAATAGCTCATTATATATGTAATTTAGCTTTACTTCGGCAATTAAAATTTTGCTATTTCCAAGATCTTTTACAATAAATCTGGTTGGAATATCTCCATGATGAAAGTCGAATTTGGATCTATAAAATCCATCTACAAATTTATCCTTCCAAGGTTTTGATTTAAAAAAATGCAGATACTCTTTATTTACATCTCTATGAGAAAAGGTAGAAATTTCAATATCGCCATCAATTGTGGCAACATGCATAGCGTAATATTTCTTATGATTACTCATTGAGTAATCCAAAATAGCCTTTGTGTTAGTATCATCTGATGTTATATATCTGCTAATAAGTGCGAGTTCGTCGTTGACAGTTTTGACATTATTTAAGATAATATTTCTAAGCTCTTGATTGCTTAAATGCATATTTTCGCGAATTTCATTGAATTTAATATTTACAGCAAAAGCTATTATGCAAAATATCGCAATAATGGTGACCAAATTTACGAAATAAACTCTATTTAAAATATTATAAGACAAGCTTTTATTTTTATTGCTTGAAAAAATCATACTCTATAAAAACCTTCCAATTTTATCTAGATAGGCATTATTGTATCATCTTTTTTATTTTTATCTAATATAAGAAATAATAAAAAATTGATTAAGAATAAAATTCACATTTAATATGGCGAGAGGATGAGAGAATCGAACTCCCCGCAGAACGGTCAACCGCCCCACCATCGGATTTGAAGTCCGCGAGCGCCACCAGATCGCTTTATCCTCCACAAGGATCGTATTTTATCAAATTTTATATAAATTTTAGTTTGATTTTTATAGTATTTAATCAAAATTCCCTTGGACTGGCTATGAATATCGGGCTGACTATTAAAAGAATTATTATTTTATTACCTATGTTTTTACTAAGTGGATGCTTAGACATGATTACCCGTCCGATTTCTCCTATGACAGGAGTAAATATATATGACGCCTACTCCATATCTCAGGATGAAAGAGGAATCTACTCAATCGCAAGAGACAAATTTGTAAAAAGTAAAATTCAGAGCAAAATTCTATTAAGCTCAGGACTTAGTAATATCAGTATAGATGTAGAGAGTTTTTATGGAAATGTCTATCTAATAGGCGTTGTACCAGATATTAAACACAAAGAAAAACTTATAGAGTTAACCAAAAACACCGAAGGCGTAAAGAAAATTTACACTTATATAAGATTTCCAACCGACGAAAAAGAATGCGAAAGCAACCTAAACATAATGCTTGCGCTTAAAAATAACCTCTTTAGAGATAGTAAGATAAGCGGCACTAGCGTAAGAGTTAGCGTAGTGCAATGCAATGTCGTATTTACAGGCATAATAACCGATATCGAGCAAGAAAAACACGCCATCTGGTATGCTAAACATATCGAAGGCGTAAATGACGTTTATTCTTTTTTAAGAGTTATGAAGTAAATTTAGCCTAACTCAAAAGCTAAATTTACTTACTTAACAACACTTTTTGCATAAAACGTATGAATGAGCGCAGGTAAAAGCACCAATGCACCAAGTAGCATCATAACCATAACCAGATCAGTAAGAAGTCCAAAGTAGATAGTCGGGATAAAGTTACTCGTAACCATAACACTAAAGCCTAAAAAGATAGCAAAGGAAGTGTAATACATCGCGTAACCTATGCTTGCGTGCGAGGCTTTTATACTCTCCGCCACGCTCTTGCTTCGTCGCTCTTCGCGATATCTATGGATATAATGAATAATGTCATCCACGCCGATACCGATACTTATGGAAGCTATAGTAATACTCATTATATCAAGCGGAATCGCCGCTGCACCCATCACTCCAAAGACTACGCAAAGCGGGATGATATTTGTGACAATGCTGATAATCGCAAGTTTTACGCTCTTAAAAATGACGCAAAATATCACAAAAAGAGTTAAAACAACAAAACCGAAAGAATCAATCTGCGAGTAAATAAGGCTTTGAAGCATATTGTTATAAAGCACCATTGCGCCGCTTATCTCGACTTTCACGTTATCGTCTTTGGTTAAATTTACGATCTCGCTTTCAAGCGTTTTTAAAAACTCATCTCGTCTAAGCCTCTCGTCAGAGTCAATAGTCCTAAGCGAAAATCTCACTTGATTACCCGCGATGCTAACATAAGGGCTTAAAATGATATCTTTATAAATTTCAGGCATCTGCTCATACATCACGCTTAGCAAGAAATCATCAATCACGCCATCATTTAAAATTTCAATGATCTCTAAAAGCGTGCCAAGACTTGAAACCTTGCCCACAAATTCCTTGCTTTCAAGATGACTATGCACCTTTTTTACGATATTCATCTTATAGCTGTTAAACCAGTACTTAGCCTCGCTTTCATTAGCCTTAAACTCATCTTCAAATTCATCTTTGGGCTCGTTTTTAGCTTCGTCTTTACTTGCTTCGTTAAATGTTATAAGCACGTCCACAGGCACTGTTCCGCCGAGTTTAGTGTCGATTATCTGCATACCTTTGTTGATCTCGGTTGAGCTTTTAAAATACTCAATAAAGCTATTTTCAACGCGAAGTTTTGAAATTCCGTAAATTCCAAAAGCAAGCATAAGTCCGCTTACGACAAAAACGGCAAATTTGGATTTCAGAGCAAAATTTGCACAAATTTTAGTAAAGTTAAATTTACTCTCAAACGTCCTAACAGGAGCGAGCTTATCAAGAAGAGAGACTACGCTGCCAAATAATAAAAACGCAAGCACAAGCGAAATGGATATGCTAGTACTCATCATCACGCCAAGCATTATAACAGGCTTTATGTCAGAAAACGCAAGCGATAAAAAGCCGATAACGGTCGTAAATATCGCAAAGAAAGATGGCTTAAATTTATCTCTAAGGGTTAGATAAACGAGCTGGTGCTGATTTAAGCTTGGTTTTGTTATGAAAAATTCCCTATAGCTAACTATGAGGTGAATGACTACAGAAATCGTAATTATCAGCTGAAGAGCTATGAAATTTGACGAGATAACCGTTATCTCCCAGCCCAAAAAACCAAAAAGTCCCGTTGCAAATATAACGCTAACCGCACATATAAATATAGGTAGCACGATCCAGCGAATTTGCCTAAAAAAGAGCCAAAGGCTAAATATCAAAAGCAAGGCGACGCTTATACCGTAAGTATAAAGATCCGATTTTACGAAGCTTACCATGTCGCTTGCGATCATATTTACTCCGCCTAAAAACAGCGTCTCATCACCTCTAAATTTATCTATCACGCCTCTTATATGCTCTATACTAGCCTGCTCTTTTGCGCGCAAAGAGTCGCGATAGGATTTAAACTCAACATTTACGCTTTTTAAATTTTGCTTATCGCCTTTGCTTAAAGTACCGTTTAGTTCTTTATTTAAGAGCAAATTTCTAGCGTTTAAAAGCTCCGTGTATCTTTTATCGTCTTTTAAATTTAAGATGATCGCGGTTGTTTTTAGATCCTTGCTTACAAGCGCGTTTGTGTATAGCGGACTTCTTGCAAACTCGCTCATCACCGCAGTTTTGTTGATATCTTTATCTTCAAGAGTTGGCACTCGCTTGATGATATCGCTTAGCGAGCCGCCTGAGCTTTGAAGAAGCGGAACGTTTAGTATGGATACGACATTTGAAACTAGCTCGTTTTGCTCAAATTCTTTTGATAAATTTCTAATCTTTTCAAGCGTAACATCATCTAAAAGCCCGTTTTTTGGAGTGTATGCCACAACTAAATAATTAGGGCTTGCATATCTTTTGGCAACATCGCGAAAAAGGGCTAAATCTTTATCGTTTTCAAGCAGAAGCGTTTCAGTCGAGGCATCAACGGCAAGTTTTGTGGAAAAATATCCAAAAACAAGCGTTAAAAGCAGTACCGCAGCTATAACTCGCTTAGGATAAAAAACGATAAATTTAAAGATGGATTTCATTAAATTTATTTGCTATCCTCAGGCAAATTTACTGTCTCTAGTCTTTTTAGCAGGTCTTCAAAGCTTCCTTTTTCAAGCAGGCTTCCAAACTGACTTCTATAAGTCTGAACTATGCTAACGCCTAAGATATCAAGGTCATAAATTAGCCAGCCACGATCCTTTGCATCATAAAATTTATAGACAAAAGGATAGCTTTTGCCTTCGCCCACGACTTCGCCGTTTAGCCAGTATCTTTTTTCGTTTGGCTTTGTGAACTCTTTTAAATTTATCTGTTGATCGTTGTAGCTTAGAAGTTTATCTACATATGAGTTTTTAAGGCGAGTTTCAAAGGCTTTATCAAACTGCTCTTTTTGCGCATCGCTTAGTGCGTCATAGCGCTTTGATAGGCTGATTTTAGCCATCTGTTTGTAGTCAAAAAACGGATCAAAGATGGCAAAAATTTTATCCGCTTTTTCATCTTTATTTAAATTTTTGTCCTTTAGCACTTTTATCGCGTTTTGAGTCGCGCTTTCAACGCTTGGTTTTATCTCACTCTCGCTTATCGCAAATAGTGAAACACTCAAAAACATAGCACAAATAATTTTTAAAAATTTCATTTTATTCCTTTATCAAATAGTTGCGGCGCTGTTCGTAAGCATCGCGTAAAAATGGGTATAGATCAATAGCGTCTTTTTTAAGTCTATCGTATGCATCAACATCTAAAGAGATATTGTTTAGTTTTTGATAAATTTTGATCCCGTTTGAAGAGGCTTGAGGATCCACAAATGTTATAGGATTTACAAAATAATCCCCCCAAAATCCGAGCAGATCTCTTAAATTATAAGGTCCTACCAAAGGCAATACTATATGAAAGCCACTTCCAACACCCCAAAAACCTAAAGTTTGACCAAAATCCTCATCATGCCGCTGTAAATTATAATATTTAGCTCCGTCCGTTAGTCCACCAAAACCTATTATAGTATTGGCTACAAATCTTAAAGTCTCTTCTCCGGCTTCTTTAAATTTTAGTTGCAAAACATTATTTACAAACCTCACAGGAAACATTAAATTATCAAAAAAGTTATCAACAGCCTCTCTGGCCGGTTGCGGAATAATATAATTATATCCTTTGAGTGTCGGATTTAATAAATTTTCATATAAGAAATCATTGACATTGGTCATGGCCCTATTATATCCGGACAATGGATCAAAAACCTCTGTTTTGTCTTTGAATTCATCATCAAATTCGCTAATATCATTTGCAAATAGAATGATGAAACCAAGCAAAAAAGAAAAAATAAATTTCATCAAAACCTTTCAAAAAAATTAATAATATCAAAAAAATTATAACAAAAGCTTTGATTTTATAATTTTGTTGCTTTTAAATTTATAAAATTATAAATACACAAAAATAACGCTGAAAAAATTTTCAGTTTATTTTTATATATACTATTTTATACTTAAAAAATTATATTTTTATATCAAAGCAAATAATAGAGGAAATTTTAATGAAAGCTGATGTAAGTTTAGAGTTATTTTTAGATAGCGGAGTGCCTGTTTTAGCAAAACATATAAGCCTTCTTAAGGCTGTAGACGAAACAAAAAGCATAACAAAAGCGGCCGAGTTTGTAGGAATTTCATATAAAAATGCCTGGGATAGTCTTGACGCACTAAATAACCGTTCGGAAAAACCGCTTATAACAAGAGCGCAGGGCAATAAGAAAAATAGCGGAAGTGAGTTGACCGAGTATGGAAGAAAGATGATAAGCGTGTACGAAGCTATGCTTGCATCTCAAAAAGTATTTTTGGAAAAAGTATGTTCAAATATTGATATTTCAACTAACGAAATAGCAAATTTACAACGTATGAGCATGAATTTGAGTGCTAGAAATCAACTATCATGCGAGATAATTAAAATTAAAACAGGAGCCGTAAATTCAGACATAATAGCCAAACTATCAAATGGCGAAATTTTACATGCCGCCGTTACTGTAGAATCAGAAAAAAATTTAAATTTAAAAGTCGGCAAAAAAGTAATTTTTATATTTAAAGCCCCAAGCGTTATGCTTGCCAAGGACGAAAATCTAAATATAAGTGCGGCAAATCAACTAAAAGGCAAGGTGATAGAGGCTAAAATCGGCTCGGTAAGCGCTGAAATAGTCCTTGAGATAAACGATCATCAAACCATCACCGCAATCATAACAAAAGATAGCGCAATGGAGATGAAAATAGGCGTTGGCGACGAACTAACAGCCTTAATTAAATCAAGTCAAATCATAATAGGAGTGTAAATATGAAAAAAACTTTCTTTTCGTTAGTTTTAGCGGCAATCGCGACTTTTAATCTAAACGCTGGCGAGATCAACGTCTTTGCCGCAGCAAACGTAACTTATGCGTTTGATGAGCTAAAGGCTGAATTTGCCAAGACAAATCCGGACACAAAAGTAACCGTAACGCTTGGCGGAAGCGGCGCTTTGACAACTCAGATCAAAAACGGCGCACCTGCTGACGTATTTATGGCGGCAAATATGAAATTTGTTGAAAATCTCGATGAAGCCGGCTTTTCTGCGACTCGTCCGATAGTTTATGCTCAGGGTGCGCTTGCACTATTTAGTATCCGCGACATAGATTTTACAAAAGGCATCAAAGCGGTTGAGGGATTAAAAGCCGTTGCTATCGCACTTCCCGAGTCAGCTCCTTACGGCAAGGCAAGTATTGAAGCGCTTAAAAAAGATGGAATTTTTGATAAGGTTGAAAAAAACATCATCTACACAAAATCGATTTCAGAAGCCTTAAGCTCGGCTCTTAGCGCAGCGGATGCCGGATTTATCGCAGCTAGCGCAATGTATGATCCAAAAATGGCAAAGTATAAAGAGGGTAAAAATTTCATCCTAGTTAATCCTGATCTTTACACTCCGATCGATCAAGGCGTAATCCTTCTAAAACGCGGCGAAAACAACCCTGAAGCCAAGGCGTTTTATGATTTTATCCTAAGCGAAAAAGCAAAAGAGATCTTTAGAAAATTCGGATACAACATATAATGATAAATACCCAAGTTTCAAATATCATCAGCAGCGAGGACGTAAATCTCTTTGAATTTACTTCAGGCGAGATGAAATTTTATATGCTTGGGCTTGAAAATTTAGATGAGTTTAAAATAGGCGACAGCGTAAAACTCGCCTTTAAAAGCTCAGATGTCATCATCGCAACAACTCCTTTGAAAAACTGCTCGCTTACAAACGAGATAAAAGCGACAATCTCAAATTTAACCAAAGGCAATATCACAAGCGTTTTGCATTTAAAGTCTTTAAATTTCGAATTTGAAAGCATAATAACGACAAAATCTTGCGAGAGGTTAAATCTTAAACAAAATGACGAAATTTACGCTTACGTAAAAGCCACTTCACTTTATATCAGCGATAAAAACCGTGATTGAATTTAGATGCAAAAAGACCTTAAGCGGCTCTAGCGGACAATTTTGCCTTGACGTTGATCTAGATATCAAAAAAGGCGAATTCGTAGCACTTTACGGCAAAAGCGGAAGCGGTAAAACTACACTTTTGCGCTTGCTTGCAGGCTTTGAAACCCCTGATAGCGGAGTGATAAAAGTTAAGGACAAATTATTTTTCAATGCGGGCAAATCATTGCCGCCTCAAAAGAGAAATATAGGATTTTTGTTTCAAGATTACGCTCTTTTTGAAAATATGAACGTGCTTAAAAATTTGCTTTTTGCAAACAATGATCTAAAACTCGCAAACCACTTGCTTGATCTGGTTGAGCTAACATCGCTTAAAAACGCTCAAATTTCAAAGCTCTCAGGAGGTCAAAAGCAGCGTGTGGCGCTTGCAAGGGCGCTTATGCGAAAGCCTGAAATCATGCTGCTTGACGAACCGCTTTCTGCGCTTGATATATCTATGCGCGAGAAGTTGCAAGACTATCTGCTTAAAATTCACCGCGAATTTGATATGACGACCATCTTGGTAAGCCACGATATAGCTGAAATTTATAAACTTACTTCAAAGGTATTTGTCCTAAGCGAAGGCGTGATAGAGCGCTGCGGAAGTGCGGGGGAGATATTTTTAAAGCACTCAAATTCCCAAAAGCTTAGCTTTCATGCCAAAATTTTAGAAATTCAAAAGCGCGACTGTATCTATGTGGCGATCACTCTTGTCGGACAGCAGCTTTGCGAAGTAGTCTTAAGCCATCAGGAAGCGGCCAATCTAAAAGCGGGCGACGAGGCTACGCTTAGCGCAAAAGCATTTGCGGCGACTCTTAGAAAAAGCAAAAGCGATGTTTGATATATCAAGTATTGATTTTACACCGTTTTATCTATCGTTAAAACTTGCTTTTGTCACGACGATTATCCTGTTTTTTGCAACACTACCGCTTGCCTACTGGCTAAGTAGATCAAATTTCAAAGCCAAACCGATAATCGAATCCATAGTGGCTCTTCCGCTTGTTTTGCCACCATCGGTGCTTGGATTTTATATGCTTGTATTTCTTTCGCCATACAATTTCTTTGGCAAATTTATGGAAGAAAATTTCGATATACGCTTGGTTTTTAACTTCTCAGGGCTTGTCATGGCAAGCTGTATCTACTCGCTTCCGTTTATGTTTCAGCCGTTGCAAGCCGGGTTTTCAAGCCTGCCAAAGAGCCTTTTTGAGGCGAGTTATTCACTGGGTAAAGGCAAATTGGCTACGCTTTTTATGGTTGCATTGCCAAATATCAAGCCTTCGCTTTTAACTGCGCTTATCGTTAGCTTTGCCCATACTTTGGGCGAATTTGGTGTGGTGCTGATGATAGGAGGAAGTGTTGGTGACAAGACAAAGGTCGCAAGTATCGCCATTTACGAAGCGGTCGAGCTGATGGATTATCAAAAAGCGCATGTTTACTCCGCACTCATGCTCATAATCAGCTTTGCTGTGCTGTTTTTGGTCTATTTCTTTAACGCTAAACAGAAAAAAGCCTAAATTTTAAGCTCAAATTTTACTAATTGCAGCTTTACCAGCGCGGCTTTAGCGCAAATTTATGCTATCATAAAATCAAATTTAGTTAAGGATAAAGCATGATCGTAAAAGATATAAACGGAAACGAAATTGATTTTTTAGAACTGATTAAAAATAAAAACTGCGTTTTAATCGTCTATCCCAAAATGGGCGAGAGTGGGAAATTTCTGCCTGAAGAACTAAAACAAACTAAAGGCTTAACGGGTTGTACGAATCAGTGCAAAGCTTACCAAGCAAATCTTAGCGAAGTAGCTAAATTCGGCTTTGAGGTTATCACAGTTGGGGCCTTAAGTATAGAAAAAACAAAAGAGTTTAAAGAGACCTTAAGAGTAAATTTTAGCTTTTTTAGTGATCAGGGTTTCGAGCTTGAAAAGGCGCTAAATTTAGAAACCTTTAGCACGGGTGACGGCAAGAAATTTTATCATCGTCAAACTCTCATCGTAAAAGACGGCAAAATTTTAAAAAGATTTAATAAAATAAGTGAACCAGAAAATGATGTAAAAAATGTCATAGAAGTAATAAAAAGTCAAATATAGGCAAAATTTAAATGTTAAAGATTTCAAAACTAAATTTTTTATATAATCCAAATAAAATTTAGGCAGGTTATGAATCTTTTTTCTATCGAATTTGCAGTCTCTTTTTTTATTTTTTGGCTGCTTTATTATTTTTTTAATTCAAATATAAAAGCTCAAAAATGGCTAATACTTAGCTTTTCATATCTGTTTTTAGGACTGCTTGGGCTTAAATTTCTAATCATAAACATAGTTTTTAGCCTGATTGTATATTTCTTTGCAAAAAAAATCCACGATACAAATTCATCTTTTGATCTATTTTTAGGCATTGCTTTTGTGGTTTTAACCCTTGCATTTTTTAAATATAACGGCTTTTTCGAACTAAAGTTTGGAGTAATAAAATTTGAAAACATAGCTCTGCCTCTTGGAGTATCGTTTTACTCTTTTATGAGCATAATCTTGCTTGTAGATAGTTATAATCAAGAGATAGATGAGCCGAATTTGCTTGATACTCTTTTGTTTTTGAGCTTCTTTGCAGTTATTATTTCAGGTCCGATTTTAAAACCAAAGCCATTTTTTGAAAGGCTAAACACCAAAAAAGAATTTGGCAAAGAGAATAAGATATTTGCCCTTCTCACACTGGCAATTATCAAAAAACTTCTAATCGCAAACCATCTATTTGATATTATAAATCCAGCCTTTCAAGCACCTCATTCGCTTGAAACATCAGAGCTCATAGCCACTCTATTTGGCTACTCAATCATGCTTTATTGCGATTTTAGTGGATATGTGGACTTTGTTTTGGCTCTAGGGCTTATGTGCGGATTTAATCTTCCGCCAAATTTCAATCGTCCTTTCGCTGCATTAAATTTAAAAGAATTTTGGCAAAACTGGCATATGACTTTGATGAATTTTTTCAAAAACTATATCTATATCCCCCTTGGAGGTAGTCGCGGAGGTACTTTGGCTACTCAAATAAATGTTCTAATAGTATTTTTTATTTCAGGCATCTGGCATGGAGCTGGGATAAATTTCATTATCTGGGGATTAATGCATGGATTTGGTGTTATATTTTTAAATCTCACAAAGGAAATTGATCTGCTTAAATTTGACTTTTTAAAGCGATTTTTTACATTTATCTTTGTTAGTTTTATCTGGATATTTTTTGTAACAGATTTTGCAGGAATGTTAAGGTTTTTAAAGGCTATGAGAGCAAATTTAGAGGGAGATTATTTAAATATTATAGCTGTTTTTGCGATGGCTTTTCTATTTACTTTTATATACGCAAATATAAATTTTAGATCTATTATTTTTAATTTTTTTAGCAAAATAAATCTATTTTTTAGTATGATATTTTTAACTGTATTCGGATTAATCGTATATTTTTTAATGCCTAGCGGTATGCCAAATTTCATATATCAAGGATTTTGATGAGAGCTTTTGCGGTAATATTTGGAGCGCTTCTTATAGTATTTTTAATCCTGCTAAACCCTTTCTCTATATATTTTGAAGCAAAATATCAAAAAGATTTTATTTTGAGTGATACAAAACTTGACGAATTTAGTATCCTTGCTATAAATTTTATAAACAAAGAGCTTGAGCGTCTAAATTTTTTAAAAGACAAACCATCTTCTTTACCTCAAACAACAGAACCTGATTTGGATACAAATTTAACCCAAAAAAAACCTATAATAACCCAAAAAACAGATCAGAATTTAACTCAAACATCTAAAGACACAAACCAAACAAAGATAGCGAAAAAAACTGAGATAGTACCACAAAAAAACATAACTCAGCCTAAAAAGGTAAGCTTGGAATCAAATTCGACAGTTATTTTGGTCGGTGATTCCATTATGAAGGGTTTTGGATGGGGTTTTGAAAATCTCTTAAAAAACAAACAGGTTAAAGTAAAAAACTTAGGCAAATCAAGCACAGGACTGCTTAACAAGAAATTTTATGATTGGCAAAGTGAGCTAGATAAAATTCTAGAAGAAAATAGCGATAAAAACGCCATTTTGATGGCAGCTTTTGGGGCAAATGACACTTATAGCTCTACTTTTGGCAATAAAGTAGCAAAATTTGGCACAGATGATTGGAAAAATGGATACAAAAATAGAGTAGAAGAGATATATCAAGTAGCCAAAAAACACGATATAGATATGGTTTGGATCGGGCTACCTTGTATGGAAAATAAAAAATATAGCGATAAAATGCGAGATTTAAATAAAATTTTTAAAAGCATAGCAGACGAAAAGAGTGTGCAATTCATATCTTTAACAGATGCACTTTGCAAAAACGGGAAATTTATAAAAGCAGATGATAACAAAAAGGCACTCAGAGAAGACGATGGTGTGCACTTAAGCATGCATGGTTCAATCCAAGCGGCAAAATTTGTAATAATTGAGATTTTAAAATGATATCAAGGAGGATGATATGACAGAAGAATATTTTAAAAAGTGGGCTTTAGGATTTAGTGGATGTGATGGTGGAGATATAGGCTCTCCGCAAAGTCCAAGTATTTGGCTATGTGGCATAGAGTGGGGAATGGGTTTTAACGAAGATGAGTTAGAAAATATTTTTAAAAACAATGACGAAAGTATACCTAAAGGCCATGAAAACAACGAGGAAAATTTAGCCTGTCAATTTAATCAAAAAGCTCTCAAACTTTTAGCGTCTTTAAACGGATATGCCGACATTTTAAAGTTTAACAAGGAAGTAAAACCGTTTGTTATCAATTCAAAAGGTTATTTTAAGCTAAATTTATATCCTTTGGCTTTTAAAAATACCGACTTTGCTCTCTGGAATAAGCAACTTAGCATCGCTACAGGCTTTAAAACCAAGAACGAGTATATACAATGGATACAAGAAAACCGCTTTAAAGAGATGAGAAAAAGGGTAAAAATTTACAAACCAAAATTAATAATATGTGTAGGAATAAGCTATAAAGATGACTTTATAAAAGCGTTTGGCGATGATAATGTAGATATCAAACAAAGCGAAGCCGGAGGAAAGAAATTTTACTACTTTAAAAACAAAGATGGGGTTTTGGTTGTAATAACGTATTTTCTTGGCAACAGATTTGGCCTAAGCAGTGATTTAATGCTTAAGGAAACAGGCAAAGAGATAGCCAGACTACTAAAGTTTACTTTATAATAGATTCAGGGTTAATAGCCCCTGAATTTACTCTATCCACTTTACGACATCACTCATATCACGGCGATATTTTGGAGGTTGTTCATTTAGTCTATAGCCAAACGGCACGATGATAGCTACGCGGTGCTTAAGCGGGTCAATGCCTAAAATTTTACCTACCTCTTCGCGCTCAAAGCCCTCCATAGGGCAACTATCCACCCCAATACTTGCCGCCGCATTCATCATATTTAAAGCCGCAAAAAGACACTGTTCGTGCGCCCACTGAAAGATAATCTCATCATTATCTTGAAGCTTTTGCGCTAATTTGGTTTTATAAAACTCCTCTTTAGCTGCGCGCTCTTCAGGCGATTTAAAAGGAAATCTATCTATCATCTTATCTATATACTCGCTACCGCTTTTTAGCTCAGAGATCTTTGCAAGGACAACTACAAGATGAGAACAAGTAGTAATTTGAGCTTGCCCCCAAGATTTTTCTTTTATCTTCTCGCGCATAACAGGGTTTTGGACAACTATAAAATCCCATTGCTCAAGCCCAAGAGAGCTAGGACTTAATCTTCCAGCCTCTAAAATAAACTGGAAATCAGAACTTTTTATCTTCTTTTTTTCGTCAAAAATCTTGCAAGCATGACGAAAATTTATAATTTCCAAATAGTTTTTAGAATCCAAATGCTCCATAAAATCTCCTTTATTTTATGGCTCTTATTTTATCAATTCTATCCTTTAAAAAGCTTGACTAAAGCAGGCATAATCAAATTTCTATCTATAAAATTTATTAAAGCGTCGGCAATTCTGCCTTTATTTATAAATTTTAACTCTTGAGAGATTTCAAAACCAGGATTATTTAAAAGCAGCCTAAGCTTTGCCTCTTCAAGCCTTAAAGCTCTCTTATTCCCACCTCTTCCCTCAAGCATAGCTACGACTACGCCAAGCTTTTCTCTTGTCATCTTGCTTTCCATGAAGCTACCTTATATATGATAAATGCGGCTATAAAAGCGACAAAAGAGGTCGATAAATACGCTGCAACCTCACCTATCATAGAAACTAAAAGTATATTTAACCCGACAAGGAAAAATATAAATCCTATGATGGCTAATACAGTCGCCGTAACGGTAAGCAAAAAGCCGCTGGCACTCTTAAAAAAAGAGTGCCTGATATCATCAGCCTGAGCCTCGACAAGCTCTACAACAGAGACTATAAACTCAGATATATTTGCCATTATTTTTTGAGCAACCAAGCTAGCACGAAGCCAACTCCGGCAGCTATGGCAACGCTTTTTATAGGATCTTCTTTGATAGTGTCATTTACGCTATCGATGCTATCTTTGCCTTTTGCTTTTAGCTCGTCGATGTATTTTTTGATCTCTTCAACATCTATCTGGTCTAAAATTTTATCCTTGCCTTCCTCAACTTTGGAAACTCCGATATCTTTAATTGATTTTACAATATCTTTCAAATCTGATTTCAGCGCATCGATATCGTTTTTTAAATCCTCTAGGTTAATCTCTTTTGTAGCCATTTCTGCTCCTTATAAAATAAATTAGGCCCTGTTTTCATAAAAAATCCACTTTACTATATATTTTATAACAGGTATTAAATATAGATGAAATTTAAACAAATGGCTAAATAATGACTGTGTCAGATTAGAAAGATTAATTTTCTATCCATAAAGCACTATACACTATTATCAAAACCTCATCAATATTTCAATATTTATCAATTTTTAGATTTATCCTAAATTAAATTTATCTTATTTGTGTTATTTTTAGTAACACAACCTACTATAGAACTCATCTCATATCCGGCATCTTTTAAGCGTTTAAGAGCTAAATTTGCTTGCTTTTCATCAACTGCAAGCAAAAGTCCGCCTGAAGTTTGAGCGTCGTAAAGCAACATATCAGCCTCCTTGCCGCTTACAAATTTACTAGCAAATTCACGATTTTTATAACTTCCTGCAGGCAAGAGTCCCATCGCTGCAACCTCTTTGGCACTTGATAAAATCGGGACTTTATCGACAAGAATTTCAAAGCTTATATCAGATCTTAGCATCTCGCTCAAATGCCCTAAAAATCCAAATCCCGTTACATCGGTCGCCGCATGAACGCAAATTTCGCTCATCGCCTCTACCGCATAAAAATTTAGCTGAGCCATATAGCTAGCAGCCTCTTTGATTTGGTCCAAATTTAGCATATCGGCTTTTATGGCAGTGCTTAAAGCCCCCATTCCAAGCGGCTTTGTAAGGATCAGTACATCGCCCTCGCAAGCCGTATTATTCGCCCAAAATTTATTCGGTCTAACGCTTCCTGTTACGCTAAGTCCGTAATACATCTCTTTAGTCTCTATCGTATGCCCGCCCACAAGAGCGCCGCCGCACTCAAGCACTTTACTTAACCCGCCTTGCAGAATTTCGCTTAAAATTTCAGGCTCAAGGTTGCAACTATCAAAACCAACGATATTTAGTGCGTTTATTACTTTTGCACCCATTGCAAATATATCGCTTAACGAATTTGCCGCGGCAATCTGCCCATAAAGATACGGATCATCGACAACAGGAGTTATAAAGTCAAGTGTCTGCACAAGCGCAAGCTCGTCGTTTATCTTAAATACGCTCGCGTCTTCATTCGTATCCACGCGCGTAAGCAAATTCTGGTGCGCCAGATCAAGTCCGCCAATGCTTTTGTGTAGACCCGACGGGTCAAGTTTGGCAGCTCAACCCGCAGCAGCTACAAATTTAGTAAGTCTTTTATCGTTATACATCATAGTTTTATCACATCGTATTTGGCAAGCAAACTCACGACCTCATAGGCGTTTGTCATCTCGCCGATACTTAATTTATCAACCAGCTTATAAGCCTCTAAGCAGCTTCCGCAGCTTAAAATTTTCACACCTGCTTTTTCAAGCTCTTTTAGCGGCGCAAAACTCACATGTCCGCGATCGGTTGTCATTTTAACCGCATTGTTTACGCAAATCACCGCATAAGGCCTGGTTTCAAGCTGAAGAAGCGCACCGATAAATTTTGACATAAGTCCAACGCCTACAGGTCCGCTACCTACGTACTCTTCGCTGATATAGACAACTTTGCCCACCTTGCCAGGCACATTACAAACAAACTCATCAAAATTTTCGGTTTTTATACTAGCTCCGCTTTTAACGGCTTTTATAGTAGTTTCATTGCCGTTTTCAAAGATGCTAAATTTGATATTTTGGCTAGTTAAAAAACGGCCAATGTTCTCTTTTGGAGCTACGGCATTTACTAAAATTTCTAAAATTTCGCCCTCTTTTAGCTCATTTAAGGCGTTTTTAGTGTTTATAACCGGCTGAGGGCACTCTAAATTTCTACAATCTATTTGCATGTTTTTCCTTTTTCTTGTCTCTTCAAACGGACTAAGCCCGATAAACCTTGAAGCTTAGAAGTGATTATATCATTTTAAATTTTAAAGATTTAAAAGCGAAGTTGAATTTTAAAAGAAGTGAAATTTAAAAATTACGGCGCCTAAATCTGCTAAGCGCCTTTTGTGGTTGTTATTTGTTGATGAAGTTTTTCTCAAGCCATTCGATAGCTTTTGCTTCGCTTTCGAATTTTCCGCTCTTTGCAACTTGATTTTGTCCTTCGTAGAAGCGGATCCTGATACCGTCTTGCACGCTATCAACTTTTACTCTTGTGATCTTATCTTTGTTAAGATAGACTCTGTCATTTAGTTTGATATACATTTTTCTCCCTTGTATAAATTTGGTTGTTATTTCTCTTGTTTTTTGATAAACAGCTCTTTAAAGCGCTTGTTTGCGTACTCTTCGATATCGGCTTGAAGCTGCTTATATGCGTTAATGAGCTCATAAGCGCGTTCATTTAGCGTGGTTCCTGCATTATCTCCTCCGCCTTGCTTTGTATTTACAAGATCTTCTTTCATATTTTTTTGTAAAATTTGCAAGTGATTCCAGCACTTTTTATAGTTCATTCCTAAAATTTCAGCCGCTTTAGAGATAGAGCCAACCTGAGCGATCACCTCAAGCACTTCGGTTTTGCCTTTGCCAAATATTAGCTCGCCTTCATTATTTTCTATCCATGTTTTAGTTTTTACTACCATTGTCTTGCCTTTTTTTTCTTTAAAACAGCCGAGTTTGCAGTATTTTACGTCGATCTTATAATCTTTTAAAGTTGAGCGAATTTTCTTTAATCCAACTCCTTTAGCCGCGTCTCTACCATCAGCGCAAAATATCCTTCTTTTCTCATCCAAAAACGGCTCAAGCTTAGCTAAAACCTCTACACTCCCGCTTTCACAATCAAGCTTTCCAAACTGCCCAAGCTCGCAGTTATCTATCTTAACACCGATATCTGAAGCTATCTTGCCAACCTCTTCAATAGGCGTGTTTGTCTTAGCTGAAATTTTAAAAGCCGAACCGCAATCAAGCCTGCCATTTGAATTAAGCAGATCATTTATCAAATTTTCGACCTCTTTGCTCATCCTATAATCCTCTCAAGACCGCTATAAACGTTCATATTTTCGCCCCTTGCAAATCCGCAAAGAGTAAGGTTAAATTTACGCGCTATCAGCACTCCAAGGCTAGTCGGAGCCGTTCGTGAAATAAGTGCCGGCACACCGTGCATAACAGCCTTTGCCACCATTTCAGAGCTTAATCTTCCGCTAACCATCAAAAACGTCTTGCCAAGATCAACTCCTGCTAAACAGGCCTTGCCTACGGCTTTATCGATAGTGTTGTGCTGAGCGATATCCTCTCCGATAAAGAAAGTATTTTCATCCACATAAAGCTTTGCCGTATGCACACAGCCCGTCATCTCATAAAGCTCGCACTGCGTGTAAAACTGCCCCATCTGCTTTAAAATTTCATCTTTTTTAAATTTGACATCGGCTTTTACGACTCTTGCCGCCATCGCCTCCGGATCGATGTTGGCGGTTTGTCCTCTACCGCATCCGCTTATGATGATAGCTTCTTCATCAAAGCGTTCCATACTCTTTTCATTTACTTTTGCGGCTATTTTGACCATAAGTCCGTCATCCTCAAGCCTAACTTCGCTTATATCTTTTGGACTAGCTATTATATTCTCGCTTATAAGATAACCTGCGGCAAGTGCTTCTTGATCCACAGGTGTCGCCATCATAGCACCGAAGCGTTTGTCGTTGATCTGAATTTCAAGCTTGATCTCACGAACCAAAATATCATCTTTTAAAATTTGCTCATCACCTTTAAATTTGGTGATTTGCGTGGTATAAATCGGTTGCATCGACTTCCTTTAAATTTTAATAAAACATAGTTATTCTATTAAAATTTACATTTGAATTGTATTAGATTTTAACTTAAATAAAGCATAAAACTTAAACTTAGTTTATATCGTAGTATTGGGTATCTTGAAGCTTTTTAGATATGATTTTTTAGCATATTTCTTAAATTTTAAATTTAAAGGGAATTTGAACCCAAATTCCCTCTTTATAAATTTTAAATTTGACCCTTGCTTTGAAGCTCTTTATACCAATAGCTATGAAGTATAGCCACCTCTTCTTCCTCTTTATATCCCGTAACCATTGACCAGATCGCTCCGTGAATAGCGATTGCCGCCATGTAGATATGCACAAAGAAGAAAGTAGCGCACACGATACCTAGGATGTTGTGGATGATAGCTGAAAGTCTAAGAACCTCTATCTGGCTCATGCCAAGCCAGCCTGCAACGTTTGGAGTTGAGAAGTCTAGGAAATACATCGCTGCTCCCGTTGCTATCATGATAAGACCGCCGGGAATCGCTATCCAATACCACGCCTTTTGACCGGCGTTAAATTTACCCGCAGGCACAGGTCGCTTAACCTTTGAAAGATAGCCACCCACTATCATCATCCATTTGATGTCATAGATCGCAGGAAGCATTCTTTTTGTCCAGTAAATCATCATCGGAGGCACGGAAACCGCAAAGATAATAGTTGCTATACCGTGCAAATTCTTACAGACTCTAACAAAAGTTCCGCCACCAAACAGATCGCCCCACATCATGATTATGCCCGTTGGGACAAGCACTATCCAAGATACCGCCGCAAGAGCGTGAGATACGCGCTCAATCACTCCAAAAGCATAAATTTTCTTTCCGTCATGGCTAAAATGCTTTGGACCTATGATCAAAAAGTGAAGAACAAAGGCAAACACAACGGCAGCAAGTATAGCAACTACGCCAAACGCGAAGTAGTCATTTCCTTGGATAAAGGTAAAAAGGGGACCAAATCCGTCTTCATAAGGCTTGATGTTTTCAACCCTGCCCGCAGCCCAAACATTACTTTCATATTGATTTGTGCCGTCAGGTAAATTTAGAGCAAAAGCGCTTATAGCAAACGCAAAAAGAGATAATATTTTTCTCATAATCTATCCTTTGTGTAATAGGCTATCTTCCAAGTCGGGCTTTGCTTGATATCTTTTATACCGTAACCTCTAGCGTTTACCCTGTCTTGATAGATTTGTGCAATTATAGCAGATTCCCCCACAAGTAAAGCTTTAGTTGAACACATTGCCGCACATACCGGCACTTTCCCCTCTGAAATTCTGTTTTGACCATACTCTTCAAATTCATGTTCGCTATTTGTAGCCTCAGGACCGCCCGCGCACATGGTGCACTTATCCATAGAGCCCTTAACCCCAAACACGCCGCTTTTTGGAAATTGAGGCGCACCGAAAGGACAAGCATACAAGCAGTATCCGCAGCCTATGCAAATTTCTTTATCGTGAAGGACGATTCCGTCGTTTCTAATATAAAAACAATCAACAGGACAAACCAAAGAGCATGGAGCATCTTCACAATGCATACAAGCAATAGATGTAGAAATTTCCTTGCCTTGAATTCCTTCGTTTAATGTAATAACTCTACGCCTTCTAACACCTATAGGCAGCTCATGAGCCTCGTCACAAGCTACGGCGCATCCGTTACAATCTATACATCTATCATCATCGCAATAAAATTTTAATCTAGTTAAATCACTCATATTACGCCTTTTCTATGCGGCATAGACCGCCTTTTGTCTCAGGAATTTGAGTTACTATGTCATATCCGTAGTTAGTAACCGTATTCGCACTCTCGCCGGATGCAAAAGGTTTAGTTCCATCAGGGAAATTTCGAGTCAAATCAACACCTTGCATCACTCCCGCAAAGTGAAACGGTAAGAATATCATATCAGGCGCTACGGAGTGAACTATCCTTGTTTTTACTTTGATTCTAGTTCCCTCAGGAGAGTAAATCCAGATCATATCGCCGTTTTTAAGCTGATATTTCGCAGCAAGCTCAGGATGCACATCGGCAAACATCTCAGGAGTTAAGCGCGCTAGATATTTGCTCGCTCTATTTTCCATACCGGCTCCATTTAGATTTACCAAACGTCCGGTAATCAAATTTACAGGGAACTCTTTAGCAAAATCTTTGCTTTGCTGCAAGCTCTCGTATTTTGTAAATACGCGGTAGTGATTTGGCTTATCCTTAAAGCTTGGATATTTTTTAGCAAGATCTGTTCTTGGCGAATGTATTGGCTCGCGGTGCTGAGGAATTTGATCCGCAAATGTCCAAACTATCGCTCTTGCTCTTGCGTTTCCGTAAGGAGCTATGCCCTTTTCCATACATTTTTCGGCTATGATATTGCTATCGTCAGTCGCCCAGCTGGCACCTATTTTAGCTTTTTCTTCTTCTGTTAGAGTGATGCCTAAAACTTTTTCGATATTCTCTTTTGTGATTTGAGGATATCCGCCTTTAACAGCAGAACCTACAGGCGCACTGCCCTCGCCTGCTAGCTGATTTACGCCGTTATGCTCTAAACCGAAGCGATTTCTAAAGCCCATACCGCCGTCGCTTACAGGCTTATCTATGGCGTATAAATTTGGACTTCCGCAGTGGCTTGTAGTCCAGCAAGGCCATGGCAAGCCGTAGTATTCGCCCTCAACAGGGGTGCCTTTTTTACCAAGAAGAGTTTTTTCATCAAATTTATCCCAGTTTTCTTGGTGTTTTTTAAGTCTCTCAGGAGTCCAGCCCGTAAGTCCGATACTCTTTACTATGCTTGAAATTTCTCTAGTAGCGGCTTCCGGCCACTCGATCTTACCGTTTTCATCACGAATAGTTCTGGTTAATTCGTCATAAAATCCTATACGTTTAGCAAGTTCAAATAAAATTTCTTGATCAGGTTTGCTCTCATACATTGGCTCGATAGCCTGAGATCTCCACTGCCCTGAGCGGTTTGTGGCTACAACCGTTCCGCTTGTCTCAAACTGAGTAGCAGAAGGAAGCAAGAATATATTATCTTTTTTATTTGTAACAATACCCGCTTCATTTACGAAAGGATCGGCTAATATAAGAAGCTCAAGATTATCAAGACCCTCTTGAACTTTAGCTTGTTGAGCTGTGGATGTGATACCGTTTCCTATGACAAATAGCGCCTTTAGGCTTGCTCCTGCGTTATCTATAGGATCGTTTCCATTCTTTCCGTCAAGCGGTCCAGCCCACCATCTAGCAAGAGTAAAGCCCGGTTTAAACATCCATTCAGGCTTAACGAAATTTCCTTGCAACCACTCGTAATCAACTTTCCACATCTTAGCAAAGTACTTCCAGGAGCCTTCATTTTTAGCGTAATATCCAGGTAAGCTGTCAGGAGCGTTTGCCATATCACTTGCGCCTTGAACGTTATCGTGTCCGCGAAGGATGTTACATCCGCCACCGCTTACGCCCATATTGCCAAGTATTAGCTGAAGGATAGGAGCTATACGAGTGTTTGAGCTTCCTATGGTGTGCTGAGTTAGGCCCATAGCCCATACGACAGAGCCTGGTTTGTTTTTAACGAAAACTTCAGTTATCTCTTTAAGCGTGCTAGCTTTTACACCAGTTACATCCTCAACTACTTCAGGAGTCCATTTTTTAGCCTCTTCGCGGATTAAATCTATACCGTAAGTTCTATCTTCTATGAATTTTTTATCTTCCCAGCCGTTTTCAAAGATCAAATTCATCATTCCATACATAAAAGGTATATCTGTTCCCGGACGAATTTGAGCGAAATAATCAGCCTTTGCCGCAGTTCTTGTATATCTTGGATCAACTACGATAAGCTTAGCACCGTTATTTTCCTTAGCTTTTAAGAAATGTCTAAATCCAACAGGGTGATTAACTGCCGGATTTGCGCCTATTATAAATATAGATTTTGCTTTTTGGATATCTCCAAGGTGGTTTGTCATAGCGCCGTAACCCCAAGTATTCGCCACACCGGCGACTGTTGCACTATGTCAAATTCTAGCTTGATGATCTAGGTTGTTCGTTCCAAACATAGCAGCGAATTTACTTATATAGTAGCTTTGTTCGTTGCTAACTTTGGCAGAACCTAGGAACATAACTTGTTCTGGATTTTCCTCTCTATATTTTTTAAGCTGAGCGCCTATTCTGTCAAACGCTTCAGTATAACTTATGCGTTTCCACTTGCCATTTTCTTTAACCATAGGGTACTTTAAGCGACAATGAGAGCGAATCATATCGATCATATCGCTACCCTTACAGCAATGACCACCTGCACTTACCGGGTGATCTTGAGCAACCTCTTGACGAACCCAAACACCATTTTCAACCTCTGCAATAACTCCACACCCAACAGAACATGCTGTACAGATGCTCTTTACGATTCGAGAATTTGGAAATGGATTCTTTTTCTCTTCACTACTAGCCTCTCTTGTAACTCCGCTTGCGGCAAGTCCGCTAACAGAGCCTATGGCAGTAGCAAGCGATGCCATCTTCAAAAACGATCTACGACCGATTTTGCTTGGCGCAATACCTATATTAGCTTGCGACATCCTAGCCCTTTCTATACCTTATTAAATTTACTTTGCTTGTTGATAGTAAAATTCCCATGTTTTGCTTCTTGTATAAAGCACCTCACTTTTCTTACTTTTCCCACTTTTTAAATTTGATCCTGCAGAATATGCAGCAGTTGCAGCTACAGCTGCTGCACTTCCGGCAAAACCAAGTTTTTTGAGAAATTCACGTCTTGTTTTTTCCATTATTCCTCTCCCTCAAAATTTTTAGCTGTCATTTTTCTAACTCTATTTTTCTCTCTTCTAATCATCTCCGAACGAGATATATTGTCATAAGATTTCTTACTTGACTCGTCACGAACTAGAGGTTTTGATAACTCATAGCATATTCTTTCAAACTCTATAAAACTTTGAAGAAGCATCGCTACATCTTTATAAATTTTAGCCTCTTCGTGCATAAATAATTTTTCACAAAACTGATCTATATATGGATTTATAGCCACTTTAAACAACTGCTCGGCAAGCTCTTCGTATTCGCTTTCTCCTCTGGCAGATCTATTTACAAATTCGCTCATAAGAGTAAAAACGAATCCTACGCTATCTTCATTCTCTTTAAAATTTTTCTCATTCCTTCTAATGTCCGTATGCGCCAGTATCTTTCTTATCTTGGCGCATACACTTCCTATCTCAAAACCCTCGTCGTAATAGGATAAGCTATTTCTAAGCGGCTTTGGAGGAGCGTGAAATATATTATCGTATTCATCTATTATATTTTGCGAATTTTTCTCATCAAAATTTGAGTTAAGCCTCATTACGGTTGCAACCGAATTTTCATCAAAGTTAGCAGTAGTCATTAAAGATAGCATTTTTGAAACGCCATCGAATCTATCCTCTTTAATACTAAAGACAAAAAGTCTTGAAAAAAGCGAATAGTAAAGCGCTCTAGCAGCTGCTATTTCCCTCATGCTTGCCATCTTTATTTCCTTTTTAATCTCAAAGCCAAAACTATTTATCCAAAATTTCGACAATGAAACTATACTACGACTAAGCTTAGCAAATATACTTAAAAAAATATAAGCCCAAAAAGTTAATTTTAGCTTAAATATGCCTTAATTGCATAATTCAAACTCTCTATTTTTAGGGCTTTTAGAGCTATTCCTGAAAACAAATTTTTACTATTTTTTATTAGAAACAAATCTTAAAATCAATTTATATTATTATCAAAATAGTATAAATTTTAAAAAACTAGAATTAAGTATGATATTTTTATGAATTTTATTGTTTTGTTTTAGAAATTGCCAAATTTATCTTATCATCCATCTCATAAAATTTATATATCAAATCAACACTTTTATAACTTATGCTTTTTTGGTTCCAAGGCTCTTTTTTTACTTTTTTTAGCTTTTTCATTTTTGATAGCTCTTTTTTAATAAGGCTTTTTATAGACATATTCATGCCATGTTCTAAATTTTTAATAAATTTACCGTCTATTTCACTCTCATCTTTTATCATATTTAAAGTAGCATCGAATCCAAACTCTCGAAGTATTTTATAAAGCTCCGCCTTGTCGCTTGCTGGAGCAATACTAGTATCTTTTACGGAGTGATAACTGACGTAAATTGGCTTTGGATACCCACTTTGTATTTTTAAGTGATCCAAATTTAACAAATAACGTATCTCCTCCCTTGCTTCAGAGAAATAGTTTGGCGAATTTTGACTTAAGGTCCAATAAGTCTTATCAGAGCAAAAGATATTAATATTATTAAAAAATAGTGTAGTTGAAAAGCCATAATATTTTTTATAGTCAACCTCTTTGCCAAATCCTATAAAAGAAAAAGGATTGTTTGCATAACAACTATTATCTATCACTCCGTCAATTAACCACGGGGCAATTTTTGCAGCCATGTGAGCTAAATATCCACCATGTGAGCTACCCAGCATAATAATATTAAGATTATCCGTATTTGCTCCAAAAACTTTAAATGGCGGAGAATTTTTAATAAAAAGCAGTGTGTTTATGAGATCTTGAGCTTGCATAATCCCAAAATTTTGATATTCATTTTTAGTTGGCTGAATAGTTACGGAAAGTTCCATTAAATAATCATCAGGAAGTTCTCCTTTAGCTTTTTTGTCAGATATTGTTTGATTAAGACCAAGTAAAATGCTTTGTGTCATTTGATAACTCTCTAAAGAGCTTAGATCTCCGCCTATTGGCATTTAGCAGCTAAATAATACTGATCAATTTTATCCATACAAAAGACAGAACCGACTTGAGGTCTATTTCCGATACAATGATAATTCACAATGACAACAGCTACACCAAATTCCTTTACAGCAAACTTGGCCAGATGCTGTTTGTAAGATGAATCTGCATCGCCGCCAAGTCCTGACACTATAAATAGCATAGTTTCTATCTCGCGCTCGTCATCATAACTTATACGAAATTCCAAAAGTGAATCTCGCTTGATATTAAGCTCTACATCATCACATGAAGCAATTTCATAGCTCTTATTGACTATCATTTTATCTCTTTAATTCCTATCCTTATATTGCTCGTATCCAAATTTTCTAATTGTTTTTATTTCGCCGTTTTCTTTAAGAAGTAGCAGATCAGGCAGTTTAATTCCGTTAAAAGTCGTGTTTTTTACGATAGTGTAGTGGATCTGATCTTCAAATATCACTCTATCGCCGATCTTTAGCTCGCTATCAAATTTATAATCCGCTTCCCCCGCGTCAATCCCCACGATATCGCCTGCTAAACAGGTATTGCCGCCAAAGCGGTAGCTAAATTTGCCGTTTTTACTCTCGCCGCGCACCGCAGGACGATAAGGCATTAGTATGGTATCAGGCATATGCGCTTCAGCTGATGTGTCTAAGATGGCGATATTTTTCTCGTTTTCAACGATATCTAGCACGCTTGATATCAAAAATCCGCACTGCCAGCCAACCGCCTCTCCAGGCTCTAGATATACTTCTACGCCGTATTTTTGGCGGAAATTTTTAACCAGCTTTATAAGCAGATCAACGTTATAGTCTTTTCTAGTGATATGGTGTCCGCCGCCGAAATTTATCCACTTCATCTTAGGTATAAACTCGCCAAATTTCTCTTCAAACGCCATAAGTACGGTCTCTAGGCTCTCGGCACTCTCTTCGCAAAGCGCGTGAAAATGAAGCCCCGTGATACCATCAAGCAGATCAGCTCTAAAATTTTTAGCAGTTATTCCAAGACGGCTAAATTTGCCGCACGGATTATACATATCAGTCGGCGCAACCGAGCTTTCAGGATTTACTCTAAGTCCGCATATAGCGCCTTTTCCAAGAGCTTTATCCTTAAATTTTTGCCATTGATTAAAGCTATTAAAAACAACATGCTTTGAGATATATAAAATTTCATCGATATCCTCGTCTTTAAACGCCGGCGAATAGGTATGAATTTCGCCTTTTATGTAATCTTTTGCAAATTTTGCCTCATGCAAGCCGCTGCAAGTAGCTCCGTCAAGATATTCGCTTACGATATCCATCACCCCGCTTAGCGCAAAGCCTTTAAGCGCTACTAGAATCTTCGCGCCGCTTTCATCTTTAACACGTTTTAAAATTTCTAAATTTTTGCGTAAAAGCGCCTCTTCGCAGACATAAGCAGGTGTTTTTATACTATTTATTATTTCTTTCATTTTTTCTCTTTGAGTTATAAATATAAGTCTACTAGTATATCTAAATTTAAAAATTTTAGGCTAAAATGGGATAAATTTTTAAAGGATATATGATGGTAGAAATTGAGTTTTTAGGACCCATCAAGCTCGATACTATAAAGCTTGAGGCCTCAAATTTAGCAGAGGTTAAAGAAAAGCTAAACAGATATACCGATTTTGAATTAAACGAGTGGCTTAAAATTTGCGCGGTTGCCGTAAATGACGAGATAGTTAGCTCTCTTGAGACCCCTCTTAAGGATGGGGATAAAATTTCGATTTTACCACCGGTTTGTGGAGGTTAAGATGGAAATTTACGAAGGAAGCCTAGAGGTCGAAAAGATCACAAATGCTTGGTATAACGAATTTAAAGACAAAAATTGCGGTGCGTTTATAACCTTTGTGGGCATAGTGCGTGAAGAGGGTGGCATAAGTGCGCTTAGCTTTGATATCTATGAGCCGATTTTAGCCAAATGGCTTAAGGGTTGGGAAGAAAGAGCCGAAAAAGAAAACGCTTATGTGCTTTTTGCTCACTCAAAAGGCGACGTGCCGGTGCATACAAGCTCGTATGTAGCAGGCGTTGTGAGCCCTCAAAGAAAGGTAGCTTTAAAGCTTATAAACGAATTTGTAGAGGACTTTAAAGCAAATGCGCCTATCTGGAAATACGACATCATAGATGGCGAGAGAATTTACGCTAAAGAGCGAAGTCAAGCGATCAAAGGCGCAGGACTTTTGGCATAATCCTCTTTATATTAGCACCAAACTACGCCATTTTAAAAGCGTAGTTTGGAAATATTTTAATACCTATTAAGCAACTTTTTTATGAAAAAATCCTACATATACAGCGAATATAAATCCGATAACTACAGCCCAAGGTGCTGCCGCGGTTATTCCGCTTGGAGAGCTAGCTAATAAAAAGTTATGCGCTACTGCAGCGCCGGCCATCATACCTATAACAAAAATTACAGAGCTTAGGTTTCCAGCACCCATTTGAACTAGGTGTTTACCAGGGCATCCCTCGCTTAGGCTAAAGCATAGTCCAGCCAGTACCATACCCAAGAAATTCCAGATATAGTTGTTGTGTGCGATAGGTTGAGCTTCAAAGCCGAATTTATACTGACCAAGAGCAATATTGGCAATAGTTGCAAATACTATCACACTTACAATACCACTAAACATTGAAAAGTCTTTTCTAAATAATCTACTAAACGATCCAACACTACAAAATTTGCTCTTTTGCATCAAAACACCGATTATAATACTTAAAACAAGCGAGGCAACTATAGGGGCATGCTGAGATCCAGGGCCTTTAGCAGACTCAAACAGTGGTGCATTGTCGCCAAGCTTTAATCCAAAAACCAAAGCCAAAAGCATAATGACTCCTATAAAAGTAGGCAAAAATCCCATAGCTGCAGGGAGTCTCTCACCTTCTGTGAGTGCATATCCGCGCTTTTTAAAGAATATTCCGACACCAACTCCAGCAGCAAGTCCTAGCAAACCAGCTATTGCGGTCATATCACCGCCTCCCAGACGCAAAAAAGCTCTCCAAGGACATCCTAAAAACACAAGACATCCTATCATCGCAAAAGCACCTAAGAAAAAGCGAGTAAATGGCGATGAGCCCGTAGTAGCTGCAAATTCTTTAGTCCAAAACATGCTAGCAATAAATCCGCCAATAATCAGACCTATAATCTCAGGCCTCACATATTGCACAACAGCAGCTCTATGAAACCCAAGCGCACCTGTAGTATCACGCAAAAAGCAAGCAGCACATACACCCATATTTCCAGGGTTACCAAGGTATACCAAAATCGCACCAAGAAGACCCAAAGCACCGCCGGCAGCGATAAACCATTTATAATTTGCAAAATTCATTGAAGTTCCTTGAAGAATTGTAAAATCAACCTGATTTCTTGGATGTGATTTTACAATTGTGAAAATAAAAAGCTAATAAATTTTACTGCTTCGTTTAAATCAAAAATGATAGAATATGCAAATTTTAAATAATACTATAATTACACTAAGGATACATAATGAAAGAATGGGCTAAATACGAGGATACTTTAGAGATCTTAAAATCCACCATCACACCTTGGGATAAGGTGCAAAAGGTAGCCATCACCGAAGCACTTGATCGCAACATAGCGGTAGATATCGTGGCTAAAGACAACTACCCTCCAAAGCCGACCTCGGCTATGGATGGATATGCTTTTAAATTTAGTGAAGATATCAGCGAACTTGAGCTTCTCACCGATCTTCCAGCTGGCACACACAAAGGCATAACGGTAGAAAGTGCAAAGTGCATTAAGACCTTCACAGGCTCGCTTATGAGCGAAGGAACCGATACTCTCATACCTGTTGAAAACGTCGAAGTAGAAGGCACAAAAGTTATCATAAAAAAGCCTGTTAATAAAGGTTTTGCAGTTAGAGAGATAGGCGAAAGCTATAAAAAAGGTGAAATTTTAATCAAAAAAGGCACCAAAATAGGCTACGCAGAGGTTGCCTTGCTAGCAGAGCTTGGGATGTTTCACATAAGCGTATTTGTGCGCCCGCGAGTTGCGATACTAGCAACCGGAAGCGAGATAAGAGATCTTGGCGAGCCGCTTGAAAACCCTGCTCAAATTCACAGCTCAAACCATATAGCAGTTGCACAGATGGTTCGCAAAATGGGAGCCGAGCCGATAGTTTGCGAGATAGCAAGAGATGATGCAAATACCGTAAAAAACGCTATTATCAGCGCTTTAAAAAGTGCCGATATCCTAGTAACTACGGGTGGAATTAGCATGGGGGATTACGACTTCGTAAAGGGCGCGCTGAATGAAAATTTTAAACTAATAATAGACGGAGCGGCGATAAAACCAGGCAGACATATAAAAGTCGTAAAAAGCGAGGATAAATATATCTTTGCGCTTCCCGGATTTCCGTATTCGGCGATGGTTATGTGCGTGCTTTACGTGCGAGTTTTGATAAATTCGTGGTTTAATCTGCCCGAGCCAAAGATAACTGCGATAATGGATGAAGATTATAAAAAACGCTCGCCGTTTTTGGAATTTACGGCTGCAAATTTAGTAAATCGCGACGGCAAACTCTACGTAAATTTAGACGGTAAGAAGCTTGGAAGCTCTGCTATCGTAAATAACCTCTTAAACGACGCAGCTCTTTTAATCATCCCAAAAGAGACCGAATTTATCGCTCGTGGCGAAGTGGTCGAAGTTCTAAAGATGGTTTAATGAAAATTTTGGCTCTTTAAAAGAGCCTAAATTATACCTCAACGTTCTTTTACATTAAAAGCGAGGCTAGCCATATGAAATACATTCTTAGTCTTTCCAAAAAGCTCTTTTAACTCCCCGTCTTTTGTCACACTTTGATTGTAAGAGATACTAACGACCCACTCGCCAGGATGCGTAAGTCTTATCTTGGCCACTCCATTCATCAAAAACGAATAATAAGCAGTACCGCCAACTTGACCTAAATTTTCATTATCAGCTCTTATAAATTCGTTCATCTTATCGCTTACGCTTATTTTCTTTCCATTAAAAAGAACTTCAAACTCAACTTCATCGCCAACTTTTAAATTAGATATATTACCCCTTGGCATAATTTCAAGAGCGTGACCAAGAGGCTTTAGTTCGCTATTGAAATTTAAATATCTCTTCGCAAAGGCTTGATATTTAAGCGCAAAAAGCACCTTTGAAGCGTCATTTATCTCATTAAGAGGCTTTTGTTTCATTCTGGATTTGCCGTTTTTATCGATGTATTGCGTGACAAAAGCTGGTTTTGTGACGGCTTCAAAAGTTACATTTTTAGGCATATCTTTTTTGAGTGAAATTTTATTAAAGGCAAAATCGGCCTCAAAAACACTAAATTTATCACCCTCCAAAAACGGCTTTGGCGGACTAAATTCAGGAAAATAAAGCTTTGAAACTCCATTCTCGTCTATCATTTGAAATTTTTGTAAATTTACGCTTCCGTTTTCAGAATTTACCATATCATCAATTGGTATTTGATGCCCCCAGCCGACATTTACAAGCAAATGCCCCGGTCTATGCACCGTATGCTCGCTTAAATTTATCCAAAAAGTATGAGCAAAAGCGTTTATTGCTAGCGCTGCAATTAAAAAGAAAATTTTTATATTTTTCATTACATCTCCTTTAAATTTATACCTAGTATAGTCTTTATGATGAATATTATCAATTTAAATTTATCGCCAAAAGGATTTATTTTAATGCTAAAAGGATTTTTTTATGAAATTAAATTTCAAAAATTTTTTGCTTAAAATCTCAAAATTTGCAGTACAATAGCGCCTAAATTTTAAAATTTTAGGAACACTTCAAAATGCTTGTCATAGGTGATTATAACCTCGAAAAATTCAGCATTACAACAAAACCTTGTATGCAAAAATATCTTGAAAAACTCCAAAATGAAATCGAACTTAGCATAAGCGATTATACATTTGCGGCAAATTATATCTGGCTTTCAAACGCAAGCGGCTTTTACGCGGTCATAGAGGATTGCTTTTGCCTCTTTGTGATGACAGGAAGTGAACTTAGCATGCTTTTGCCACCTATCGGTAAGTTTGAAAATCTGAAAAACGCTACGGAAAAATGCTTTGAAATCATGAATTTAAACAACAGTTCGCGCCACTACTCAAGGATTGATTACGTGGCTGAAAATATCCTTGAAAAATTTGCCGTGATGATCGATGAGAGCGCAAATATCTTTGATGTTTTTGAAGATTACTTGTTTGAAAAAAAGCTGGTTGATTACATATACAAAACCGATAGTTTGATCGAGCTAAAGGGCAACTCCTATCATACAAAACGCACAGAGATCAACAAATTTAAAAACACCTATCCAAATTTTCGTATCGAGACGCTAGAGCCCGCAAAGCACAGTAAAGAGATCATAACTCTAGCTAATATTTGGGCGCAAGAGCGCATAAAATACATACCAAAAGAGCAAGCAGATGAGTTCATGGAGGGCATGTATCAGGAAAAAGCGGCGATTAAAAAAATGCTTCAAAACTACGAGGCTCTCGAGCTTAGCGGCATAGTTTTATACATCAACGACATATTGCAGGGCTTTACGGTCGGCGAGAGGATCAACGATAAGGTAGCAAGCGTCATCATAGAAAAGACGAATTTTGAAGTGCTTGGTTGCGCGCAGTTTATATTTCGCGAATTTAGCAAAATTCTCAAAGAAAAATACGGCTGCGAGTTCATAAACGTGGGCGATGACATGGGGTTTGAAAACCTTAAAAAAGTAAAGATGAGCTACCGACCAGAGCAACTTTGCGTAAAATACACGATCTATCAAAAATGACCTTACAAAAGCCAAATTTAACCGATATAAAGGCACTTTTTGAGCTTGAGAGCGCCTCTTTTGATAGGTTTAGCAGCCCTCTTTCAAAAAGAGCTTTTAGGTATCACATAGATAAAAATTTCATGCTCGCAGCAAAAGAAAATGGCGAAATTTTAGGCTACATTTTGATATTTGCCTATCTTAAAACTCCTCGCATCTACTCGCTTGCAGTTAGTCCAAAAGCTAGAGGTAAAGGAGTTGCAAAAGCGCTTATAAGCGAGGTTTTAAGCTGGTTTGAAAGCTTGCGTCTTGAAGTTAGAGTTGATAACGTAGCGGCGATAAATTTGTATAAAAAATTTGGCTTTAAGCAAACTAAAACGCTTAGCAAATACTACGATGACGGTTGCGACGCTTTAGAGATGATTTGGTTAGCAAAGCGCGAATTTAAATAGTATCAAAGTGGCGCGCTAGAGTTTTTGCGCTTGCAAAGGCAAAGTGTATGTTGTATCCTCCAAGCATGCCCGTAACGTCCAAAACTTCGCCGATAAAGTATAAATTTCTTTGCTTTTTACTCTCAAAATTTTGATTTAGCTCGCTTGTTAGCACACCGCCTTTTGTAACTTCCGCTCGCTCGAAACCAAATGTGCCGGCAGGTGCGAATTTGTACTCTTGCAGCTTTAAAATTTCGGTTTTTTCGGCTTGGCTATATTCATTAAAGCTCTTATCGGCTAAATTTCTTGACCTTAAAAACTCAAGAGTAAATCGCTTAGCAAGCGGTAAGATCGTAGAAAGCTGCTTTTTTGAGTTTAAATTTTTAAAGCTAAAATTTGGCAGAAAATTTAAACTCATCGTGCCCTTTTGCCAAAATAACGAAGCGTTTAAGATCGCTGGTCCGCTAATGCCTTTATGCGTAAATAAAACATCTCCGATAAATTTTCGCTCGGCTAGATTTTTTGCGCTTAAAGAAATTTCGGCATTTAGGCTAACGCCGCTTAAATTTTTAAACCAAAACTCATCCTTTTGCACCGTAAAACCGACCAAAGCAGGAGCTGTTCTGGCTACTTGCATGCCAAAGCTGCTAGCTATCTCATAGCCTATCTCACTTGCGCCAAGAGCCTTATAGCCAAGTCCGCCGCTTGCGATTACAAGATGTTTGGAGCTGAATTTTTGCCCGCCGTGAGTTAAGACTTCAAAGATTTCATTTTGTGAATTTGATAAACCATTATGGGTGTTAACATCGCTTTTAGTAGGATCTGAAATTTTAGACACACTTTTTACATCGCAGTTATAAAATATCTTTGCTCCGCTTTGCTGCGACGCTCTTAAAAGCACGCCAAGAACGTCTTTAGCCGAGCTAGCGCAAAAAAATTGATTTTGTTTTATCTCTTTAAATTTAAGCTCGCTAAAAAACTCAAGCACTTCGCTAAAATCTAAATTTAAAAGAGCTTTTGCGACAAATTCTTCATCACCAAGATAGTTTTGCGCGCTTATATAGCGGTTTGTGACGTTGCATTTACCGCCTCCACTTGCGATGATTTTTTTACCGGCGGAGGGATTTTTTTCAAGGATGGCTACACTTTTGCCGTGCAAATTTGCTGCCAAAAAGAGCCCGGCAGCTCCTGCACCGATGATTAAGATATCGTAAATTTGATTTGCAGCAGTCATCTTGCCAACCTCTAAAAATTAATATATGGCAAGATGACTAAAAAATTTTTAGAAACTATCTTTTAGCGCGAAAAATTTCTTCTCTTGCTCTGAGTCTAGGTTGTGCTTCTCGTCGCGATTTATATAAAGCTTAAAGATTATATTATTGTCTTTGCCGTAAAAATGCAAACTATGTCCAAGCATACCCATAAATTTAGTACTTGCAAAGCCTATATTGGCTATCGCATCTTTTTTTAAATGTCCGCCTAAAAAGCCACTTTTACCGCAGAAATTTAAATATCCTTGAGCTTTTTTAGGGCTTGAAACTTTAACTTTAATCTCTATTATAAATTCAGGAGTATTTTTTATGAAATTCATCTCTCCCCAGCTACTAAGCTCTTCAAAAATTTTTTCCAAATGCTCAGAGCCAATAAGCTTAAACTCGTCCTTGCCTCTATGTTTTAAAACCTCGAACTCGCTAACTCCAAGTTGCTTTGCAGCCTCATAAACAGACATCTTTTGATCTTCAAAAAGCTTGTCAATTTTTTGTTTTAAATCACACATTGTTTATCCTTTAAATAATTTTGGTAATTATATTCAAAATTTAATAAAGAATAAATAAAATATTGCTAAATAAAAATTTAAGCTTTTAAAATCTCTCTGATTCTCTCTTCAGTGATTAGAGTTGAATTGTATTTAACGACAAAATTTGCCGAAGTCTTGTAATACTCTATCAATCCTTTTTCGTCTTTTAGCAGTTCAAAGTCTAGTACTTGATCTAATCCAAAATACAAATTTTTAAATATCACAGGATTATCAAGCCATCTTAAAAGCACAAGCCAAATAATACAAAGTGCTATGAAAACAGCACAAAGCACATCTAAATCAAAATATTTTAGTAATACTCCAGCCCCGACTCCGCCTATGAAACTACCCATAAAACCAGATGAGTTAAATACGCCAAGAGCAGCGCCCTTTTCGTTAGCCTTTGCAAATTTTGAAGCAATTGACTGCATTATAGGCTCATGCATGTTAAAGCCTACGAAAAACAGCACAACACCTATACAAAACACTATCTCGCTATTTGCCAAAGCAAAAAAGAGGTAAGAGGCTATAAATAGTACTATGCCAAGTATCAAAAGGTGCTTACCAAGACCTCTTTTTTCGCCCATTGCGCCACCTAAACCCATTGCGATAAATCCAAAAACCGTCGAAACGGCATAAATCTTCCAAAGCTCATCTTTGCTTCCGCCAAAATTATGAACCAAAGCGATAGGAATGATGAAAAAAGCTACAGACATCAACATCTTTTGCATAAAATTTGTAGTATTCATAAGAAATAAATTTTTGTTTGAAAGTAGCTTAAAAAATGGAGTCTTCTCCTCTTCATGCCAAGTTTTGCTCTCTTTTGGAACGGCAGTGTATAAAAGGATAATACAAAAAAGACTCAAAGCAGCACTTATATAAAATAAGCTAGAAAGCCCGAATTTCGCACTCATTACTGGGGCTACGAGCATAGATAGCGCAAAGCTTATGCCGATAAATGCGCCCATTATAGCCATCGCTTTGCCCCTTACTTCTTCTTTTGTGCTATCGCTTATCATGGCAGTGGCAACCCCACCTATAGCGCCGGCTCCTTGGATAAAACGACCTAAAATCATGGTGTAAATATCAGTCGCATTAGCGCAAATCAAAGCTCCCACGATAAATATCAAAAGCCCAAAAAGCAGAGTGATCTTTCGACCAAACCTATCTGAAATATATCCAAAAGGTATCTGAAATATAACCTGGGTAAGTGCATAAACACCGATCAAAACTCCTACTAAAAATTCGTTCGAGTAGTTAAGCTCCAAGGCATATACGCTAATAACCGGCAAGATGATAAAAATACCAAAAAATCTGCTTCCTATAATAAAAGATAGAGGCAAAACACTTTTTAACATATAAATTTTCCTTTTAAAAGAGAGATTGTAGCTTAAAATGGCTAAGATATTTTTAAATTTTAAATAGATTTTAGGTAAAATCACGATTAAAATTTGAAAAAAGGCAAACCGTGAAAATATTACTAGCCACATCAAATAAGCGCAAAGTTAAAGAGATAAAAAGTTTCCTAAAAGAGTATGAAATTTATGCCTTAAGTGAGATTTGTGAGCCTTTTGAGATCATTGAGGACGGAGATAGCTTTAAAGAAAATGCACTCATTAAAGCAAGGGCGGTTTATAATAAAATTTGCGAGCTAAATTTGCAAGATGAGTTTATAGCTCTAAGCGATGATAGCGGCATTAGTGTTGATGCGCTTGGCGGAAAGCCTGGCATTTACTCGGCTAGATTTAGCGAGATCGCAACGGACGAGGCAAATAGAGCCAAGCTGATATCAGAACTAAAGGCGCTAAATTTAAGCTCATCGCCAGCGTATTATACAGCCTGTATCGCGGTTACAAGTAAATTTGGAGAGTTTAGCATGCACGGCTTTATGCACGGAACTTCCCTTACTAAAGAAAGAGGCGAAAACGGCTTTGGCTATGATGCACTATTTGTCCCAAAAGGCTTTGATAAAACCCTTGGCGAGCTTGATGATGAAATGAAGCTTGAAATTTCTCACCGTTCAAAGGGCTTGGAATTGGCTAAATTTGTGCTCAGAAGTATAGAGAGGAAGTTTAATTACTCTTTATCAAATTATTAAAATTATGTTCGCTTAATTTTAAATCAGCCCTAATTTTTAAAAAGATTGCTTCATAGTTTCTAGTATCAGAAAATTTGATGACTTTATTGTTTACTATTTGAGGAGGAGTAAAGACAGTATAGCTAGTCCTTCCACCAACCAACACTCCGCCATCCAAAGTAGGCAATAAGATATTAACAGCCGGATCTTCTCCGATGTTATGCATATCTTTTTGATCTATAATTTTTCCATTGCTACTTAGCTCAATCATTTTTACAAGATTCCTGCCCTTTTCTTCAGTGTTTATAGCAACTAAAATGTTATCTTTCCTGTATTTGGCTAATGAAAATGCAAATGCTCTGCCACTTTTACTTTCAAAAATTTGCTTTTCCCAAATGACTTTACCGCCGCTTGCTATATTCATTATATTAATGCTTTTTGAATTTTTTAGAACTTTAGAAAACAGCACATTTAAAGAACCGTCACTCATCTCAATCATATCATAAAAATATTCATCGTTTTCATCATGCTTAATGTTAAAAAGCATTTTGCCATTCATATCAAATTTAAATATTCTTAAATTTCTAACAGCCAAAATAAAATTTCCGTCTTTAGTCTTTATGATCTTTTTAATCACATCTGCAGGTCTTGTATGCTCAACTACGGTTGCATCTTTATTTAAATCTTTTGGGTCAGAAATATACTCATAATGAATATCTTCAGGAATATGTGATGCATCAATATTTTTTTGCCAAATAATTTCTCCATCTTTACCAAATCTATAAAGTTTATTGTGATAGTCACATGCTAAAATCTCATTGTTGTTTATTGATATTGCTTTTTTTAATATATGAGGAAACTTTTTAACAATCTGATGACTGTGTTTATCTATCATATAGGCATCTTCTTCATGACCCAATATAAAATACTGCCCCATCTTTGCAGCAGCTAAACTTAAAATTCCTGAAATATTTTTTGTAAATTTTTTATTCCAAATTTCTTGTCCGCTTTCGTCTATTTCTACAAAAAAAGCAGGACGACTATCAAGTTTATGCTCTCCTGCTATCAAATATCCATTATCGGTTTTAACAATATCAACAATAGATACAAAGTTATTTTTAGCAAATGGCAGCTCCCAAAGAGGTTTCGGTTTTTCATAGCTCTTATTAAGAGGCTCTTTTATAATTTCTGTTTTTATCTCAGTTATAACTTTTGCTTCTTTAGGCTTTTGTCTTATATCTAATTTTTCTCCAAAATTATAAAATACAATAGACAAAACAATAATAATTAAAGATAAAAATACAAATATTTTATCAGCAAATATCTTGTTTGGGTCATTGTATTTATCTTTGATAAACACCTATAAATCCTTCAAATTTCACTTCAGTAGAAACTATCATATATTTTTCATCCGGAGATAAGAGCATTACGACATCTTCTGCCTCAGGAGCATTGCGCTTTATCATCCTAATCGGCTCTAGCTCATTGCTCAAATTTACTATATCTACACCTGATAAATTTATACTATTTTTACCACCTCTACTGATAGCCAGATAAGCCTTGTGCCTATCTTTTGATACATCAAAGTTATATAATCTACCATCTGCAATGTATTTACCCAGTGGTTTTATAATACCGAATTCACTGATATCGTAAACATCTAAACTTTCAAGCTTGTTCATATAAAGTCGTTTTTTATCTTCTGAAATTTTAATGCTTATGATGGCTCCGGTGCCCTTTTTACTTGCAACTTTTTTGATATTTTTTGGATCGCTTATATCAAACATATATAAACCTTCAAAGTCAGACATAAAAATATACTTATCAGAATATATAGCTATATCGCCCTTTTCTATAGGAGCAGCGCCACGAAAACCTTTAAACTCTCCGACTTTTTGCATATACCCTTTAGATAAATCAAGTATAGCCATACCGTCAATAGTTTTAATAAAAGCTAGATTGCCGTCATTGCTTAACTTGATTCTAAAACAACCTTTCATATCAAATTTTGCAATTACTTTTATATTTTTAAAATCTCTAATATCAAGCTTTAAAACTCCGATATTAGGACTTACAACATATAAACTTTGTCCGTCTTTACTCTCGGCTATGTCAATATCTTCAACATAATGCTTTGCTTCAGGAAAATAAAAAAGCCCAAGCAGCTTGATTTTTTCTATATTTGATATATCTATGATGCTTATACCGTCTCTATCATGCCCTAAAGTGAATAATCTTTTTTTGTCATTAGATATTTTCATATCACGAACTTCAAATGGAATTTGAATTACGCCGCCTATAGAGTCCTGTCTGTAGATAGTAGCATCCGAGCTTTTTATCTCTTTTATCTGAACTTCTTTTATTACTTTTACGATAGGCTCATTTTTTTCTTCAACACTCAAATATTTAAGATAAATAAATACAAAAGGAACAAAAATCAGTATTAAGCTAAGATATACTGCAATTTTTTTCTTTTGTCTATTATTTGGATCCAGCATATAAATTCCTATCACACATCCATCAAAAATGACTCTTTGATGGCTTCATTTTTTTGACTATTTTTTATCTTTTCATCAAGCTTTAAAGTAACTTCTTTTAGCGCTTCAACTTCATTTTTTACTTTTTTTAGCGCTTCTGATTTAAGACTATCCATTTTACTCATAGCCTCATCTATCTGTGCAAAAGCTTGTTTTAATACCTCTATATTAAGAGTTCCACTTGAAGACATCTCATATACATCGATTGCTTGAGAGTTCATTCTTTTGGCGTTTTCAAGCAAAATTTCATTTGCAAGTGTTTTTGTTTTTTCAGCTGTCTGTATGACATTTTTTTGATTTTCTAAAGATACGGCTAGAGCAACACCTATCTCTATCGCTCTTTTAGTGACTAATTTTACATTTGAGATATTATCTATAAGCTCCCAATTTGTATTTATTATAAAATCACTTGACAATAATCCTTGCTGAGTAACAGCTAAAATTTCATATATACTTCTTGTTTTTTTATTTAAATTGAGTAAAACATTATTCTCGTAAAATTCTCTTTCTTTTGGTTCTAATTTCAATAAATTTTGCTCTATGGCTTTAATGATTTTTTCAAACACAATAGCTTTTTTTTGAAGACTTATTGCTCTATTTTTATAATACTCTTTATCATCTTGCAATATAGCATTATCCTGCCTCAAAACTTGCTCGCCATCTTCTATATGAGATAATGTCTCATTTATTACATCTTTTGAGTTTTGAAACTTCTTTAAGTATCTATTGATAGGTTTTCCGATAAATGGTATAGCAGATAGAAAATTATTTTTACTAAAATCAAATTTATAAGGATTTATCTCCGTAAGCTCTTCATTTAATTTAGTTAAAGAACGACTTATACTTTGAGTTTGATCACTTTCTATACTATCAAGCTTGCCAAATTTAGTCATAAGCAAAGATGAGGAATTTTCAAGCTGTTTAACATCATCAATTGTGATATTTTCTAATATCTCTCTAATATGCGAAGCGTCTTTTCCTGACAAAAATTCTAACAGCTCTACAGCTTTATTAGATATTTTTTCTTCATCTTCTTTGCTTAAATCATTTTTAAAAACAAGCTTATCTTCATCTATAAAAACATTTAAATCATTACTTTTTAGAGTGTCTACTACAAGATCATTTTGCACCATATCTCCTTATTTTTTATTCATATTTTTCAAAATTTCAAGCATTCTTTCAAGCTGCATTTTTATAGATACAACTTCCTTGTTGTTCTCGCTTTTTACGCTAAGTTCGTTTATGTAACTATCAAGTAAATTTAGCAATGTATCGTTTTGGTCTTTGTTTTTCTTAATTTCTTGCAAAATATTATTTTTCTGCACTAAACTGCTTAAAGCGCCTACTCCTTTTTCAAGACTTTTTATAAGACTTAAATTATCAATATACAAAAATAGAGTTTTATTTATAAGAGTTAAAATTCTAGTTGATGCCAAGCTTTGTTTTGCAAAATTTTTATTTACGAAAATTTGCACAGCTTCAATCTTTTTAAAAATATTTTCATCTTGAGATAGATCAAAATCTTTCACAACTCTAGCTTCAAAAAGATGAAATTTCTCTTTTTCTCTTTCAAATTTAAATTGCTCTTTAGTATTTATAAAACTCATATAAAATACCAAAGACCATATCAAACAAAGACCGACAAGTACCGTAAAAATATCTTTTTGAAATGGCGACCACTCAAAAAACAAAAGTGCCAATATAAAACTGTATAAAGAAGTAAAAACAGCCAAAAACGAATAAAAAAAATAAGGCTTTTTTCTAAGGAAATATAATAATTGTTCAGACATCATAAAGACTTTGAATTTAAATTTTTAATTGTAATTGTATCTAAAAAATATAAAAATTTACTTTTTATTAAATTAAGTGTATACATCAATTTTTATCAAGCCGAATGCTAAATTTCAAAAATGAATTCAAATTTTACTTACTCTGCTTTAAGCTTCACTGACTACTTATAACCTTCTTTACCATTCTCTATAAAAGCTTCATTTAAAATATATGTAATTCAATTATAACCTAATGTATCATTGCCCTATTATGGTTTTTGCCTATTTTACTACGCAACGGACGTGAGCTGCTTAAATGCCAAGAGGTCTATATCACGAGATGAGCATGCGTTCGCCAACTCCGTTTGCACACCCTAGAAGCTGGATGTATCACGCGTTTTGCTTTATGCTTGGCTTTGGCAACTCGCGAACAGACGTAGATCACAACAAAAGATGAGAAAAGTGTATAGAAAGACGGTTGAAGTAGCGGCTACAAACGGCTTGGGCGACTACCGAGCAGCACTAACATTTCAAGATGACGTTATGGATACGTATTCGTCTAATACACGCTTAGTATAATAACAAATCTAATATTTTGCTTTTTTATAGTTGTCTTACTGGCTATATTTATCAATTTTTTTACCAAATTTGAACCTGCCAAATTTACATCTTTCTTTCAAGGCTCAATCAGATATAACACCTATATATTTTTTAGGTATAGTAAACGCAATGTACGGAGAAAACGGCATCTTAACCGCTGCCTTTTTAATGGCTTTTATCATACCACTTATAAATATATTTTGCGTTTGCATTTTTGCAATTTATATCAAAAACGGCAAATTTTCAATACAAAATACATTTAAAAGCATAGTAAAAAATCCTCTGATTTTAGCCTGTGTTTTAAGTCTTTTTGCAAACTTTTTGGGCATTAGAAGTGAAATTTTTGAACCCTTAAAGCTTATAGGAACGGCTGCCATCACAACTGGTCTTTTATCAGTCGGAACAGGATTAAAATTTGAACAAATTATAAATTTAAAGCTTGATTTTTATTTATCTAGCTTCTTAAAACTTATTTTTTATCCAATGATAGTTTTCATAGGCTCTAAAATGATAGATTTATCGCCACAAACTGCGATGGTTTGCATATTTTTTGCCTCTATGCCTACGGCAACGTCAAGCTATATATTAGCAAGTCAAATGGGAGGCGATAAGAGCCTAATGTCAGTTATCATCACCTTTCAAACGCTGATTTCTATCGTCACAATCTGGCTGATTTATGTTTTGGCAGTAATTTAAATTTAAATATACTTGTTATTTTATTTATTTTTATAAATTAAACACTATAATACTCCATAATTAATTTCAAATATAGAGATCAAATCATGAGCAGCACTAACAATCAAGAAAATCAAGATATAGCAGAATACAAAGAAGAACAAGAATCAGAATATGGCTCATATGAAATAACGTATAATCTAACAAGCTACGGTATAGATTTCCCAGTTGATAGTCTTGTAAGCAGATATGATAAAGAAAAAATATACTTACCAAATTTTCAGAGAAATTATGTTTGGAATAAAAAACAAGCTTCTAAATTTATAGAATCTTTATTATTAGGTCTTCCTGTGCCTGGCATATTTTTATATAAAGATATAGATGAAAAGATGCTTATAATTGATGGATATCAAAGAATAGAATCTATTTCAAGATATTTTAAAAATTCATTCGATAATAGCGATTTTAAACTGAGTGGTGTCAATAAAGATTTTAATGGAAAGATTTACTCTAAGCTCAATGAAAACGAAAAAGATAAAATAGCTACCTCGATCATACATGCAACCATTATAAAAGCAGATAATCCCAAGAAAAAAAACTACCATGCTATTTATGAAATATTCGAAAGACTTAACACAGGTGGCGTAAAATTAAGTCCACAAGAGGTTAGAAATTGTGTATCTGATGGAAAATTTAGACAAAAAATAACAGAATTATCTAATCTTGATATAGTCAAAAATTTTATATCCATTGACAAAAAAAGAAAAAAAGATGAAGAAATTATATTGAGATTACTAGCTTTATCTTTCATTGAATACACAGGAAATATGAAGCAATTTTTAAATGATTTTATGTTTGCCAACAAAGACATAGATAGTCAACAAATACATCAAGCACTTAATCTATTTGTTGAAATAATACAATTTATGAACCAAATTGATGCTAAAGAATATTTTAGAAAAAACGATCAGCTTAGTATAGCAATACTGGATTCTTTATGGGTAGGAATTTATAAAAATTATGAATTGTTGAAAAATAAGCATATTGAACAGATAAAAGAAAAAATTGACCAATTAATGCAAAATGAGCAATATAAAGAAGCTATAAAGACTGGCACAACGCACAACACTAATAGTGTCAAGGATAGATTAGAAAAATCGATAGAATTTCTTAGTAATGTATAATGATTTTATAAAATTTAATCAAGCAATAAATGATTTAAGCGTCAAAATAGACAATTTGACAAAAGATGACAGTATAGATATGGACATAATAGACCATTTAACAAAATACTTAATAATATTAATGTCCGGATATATTGAAAAATTTTTTGAAAAAACCATTAAAGACTGCTTAGATGGCAAGTCAATACCCAAAGAAATTAAAAATTTTATTAATAACAATTTACAAGATATTACAAATTTAAAACCAACAAAACTAAAAAGTATTTTAGAAAAGTTCGATAGTGCATGGAAACAACAAATAGAAGAAAAGCATGCAAATGCGCTAGGTGCAATAATAAAAGCAAGAAATGATATAGCACATTGCAATAATACCAACATATCAAAGCAAGATTACATTAAACACTTTAACACAACAAAACAAATGCTAGAAAAAATAGAACAGGAATTATTTAATAAAATATAAGGAGCAATTATGAAACATATCTTAATTATCGGAGCGGGTGGAGTAAGCCAAGTAGCTACGGTAAAATGCGCGATGAATAGCGATGTATTTACCACTATCACGCTTGCAAGCCGTACAAAAAGCAAGTGTGATGCGATAGCTAAATTTATAAAAGAGCGCCTTGGAGTAACTATAAACACAGCTCAAATCGACGCTGATGACACAAATGCGGTCGTAGAGCTCATCAAGCAAATAGGGGCTGATTTACTGCTAAACGTAGCGCTTCCTTATCAGGATTTGACACTGATGGACGCGTGCGTAAAAGCCGGAATTCCTTACATAGACACGGCAAACTACGAGCATCCTGACACTGCGAAATTTGAATACAAACTTCAATGGGCAAAAGACGACGACTTCAAAAACGCAGGCACTATGGCTTTGCTTGGAAGCGGCTTTGATCCGGGTGTAACAAACGTATTTTGCGCCTATGCACAGCAAAATTTGTTTGATGAAATCCACGAGATAGACATCCTAGACTGCAACGCCGGCGATCACGGATATCCTTTTGCTACAAATTTCAACCCAGAGATAAACCTGCGCGAAGTTAGCTCAAAGGGCAGGTATTGGGAAAAAGACGAAAGCGGCGAAGGCAAATGGATAGAAACCAAGCCTATGGAGATAATGTTTAAGTGGGACTACCCGAAAATCGGCGTAAAAGACAGCTACCTGCTATATCACGAAGAGCTTGAGAGCCTAGTTAAAAACATCAAAGGACTTAAAAGAATTCGCTTCTTTATGACCTTTGGACAAAGCTATCTAACTCACATGAAATGCCTTGAAAACGTCGGTATGCTGCGCATAGACGAAGTCGAGCATAATGGCATGAAGATAGTGCCTATCCAGTTTCTAAAAACCTTGCTTCCTGACCCTGCCAGCCTTGGTGCAAGAACAAAAGGCAAGACAAACATCGGCTGCGTCATAAGAGGCATAAAAGACGGCAAAGAGCGCCAAGTCTATATCTATAATGTCTGCGATCACGAGGCTTGCTATACTGAAACAAGCGCGCAAGCTGTTAGCTACACCACAGGCGTTCCTGCGATGATAGGCTCGATGATGGTTGCTAAGGGCATTTGGAACGGCAAAGGTGTCTTTAACATGGAAGAATTTGACGCTAAACCGTTCATGGACGAGCTTATGAAGCAAGGCTTGCCGTGGGAGATCATCGAGATGAAACCTGGCGAGAGATATGAGGTAGTAAGAAAAATTTGATATTTTGGGTCATTTGACCCAAAATAATTTTGCAAAAACACACCTATAAGGCATTTGATGAACATAAACAAAAAATACTGCATAGAAATGCTTCAGAAAGAAAATGACAAAATATGCCTTAAATTGAAATATGAACAGATCAAACAAATTATAGGAAAAGCCGAGAAGGAAAAAATAAATAACGAAGAATTTTTTACACTTGATAATAATATAAAATTTTTAATTATCAAAAATGATTTTGTTATAAATAATTACAATCTTACAGAAGTATATCCAAAAGAAACTTTATTCGTCTGTTTTGAAGCTTATAGTACTATATTTATTGTCACTCCTATGGATGTGGCAAACACTTCTTACAAATATTTTTTTGCAGTAACAAACAATAAAGATATATTTGACAACCCAAACAATATATATAAATACTTTAAAAAAACAGTCACCAATCACTGTGAAAATCAAAATTTTATAAATCAATGTTTTAGCAAGTATTATGATATAAATAATAAAATATTCAAAAGAGAGTTTGTTGATGATAAATACAGTTTTTTAATGTATGCAAATACAAAAAATGAAAATTCTATAGTCCTTGTTAAACCTGCTAAACAAATAAATAAATATTTTTACGGAACAAGCATATATATAAAAGTATTAAAACAGCAACTCTTATCAATAATCTATATAGCCAAATTAGAGTATTTTATGAATAAGTTACAAAACAAAAACATTAAAAACATTGAAGAGTTAATAAAAACTAAAGAAAATTTCTTAGAATATATAATAGATTTTCCTAAACCAAAAAAGTCTAGCTTTGAAGATTTTGAAATAAATAAGACAATAAGACTTGCTTATGAAATAGATAGTCAGACAAATGAAGTGTTAAAATATTTTAATGAGATATTTTCTGTAAGACAAGAAAAGTTTGCCGCAAAAAACAATCGTAGAATGTTTTTGATTACAATACTTGCATCTATATTTACAGTACTTACATTCATAAGCGTCATAACAGATACTCTAACATTAAAAGATAGGTACGATTGGCCTATAAATGTTTTATCAAAAGAATATATTATTGAATATTTAAAGCAAGATAAACTCATTGATATAGATATAAATAAAACAAATTTATTAAATTACAAAATAAATCAAGAAGTTATAAGGCAATTAAATAATATAAATAAAAAATAAGATTAAAACACTTTATATTAAAATTTATATTAGTCAGTTATTTTTTATTTTGCAGCTTCTCTCTTAAAAGATTAAAAATTTCATATTTTGATTTTTCGTATTTATCTAAGATTATCGCGTCGTTTTCACCGATTGGCTGGATAAGCCCGTCAGCGGCTTCTCTATCAAGCCTTCCTCTTTTAAATTTCACGTTTAAAACCTGAATATCTCGCTTTTTATCCACAACGCGAGTACTTATCTCATCGATATCTTTAAAATAAAATTTATGATACTTAGAGCCTTTTTTCACGCCAAATCCGTCATCAAAAATTTCTATAAAACTCTCTTGAACTATCTTTTTCAAACAAAAAACGGCACATACCAAAGTCACAGCCATAGTAAAAATTCCAGATCCGCCAAGCCCGTAGTAAAAGTACCCCACAAAGCCCGCTGCAAATAGCAAAACCGACATCACAAGCGAGCCTATAGCGCCTTTTTTATTCTCTTTTATCTGCATAATCTTCCTTTTTGTTTCACAAAATTTCGCGCTCAAAAGCTAAAATTTAAAAATTATTATATCAAAACGGCTTTACAAATTTAAAGTATATAAAAACTCAAATTTAGCCGCTAAGTTAAGTTGCGCTATAATAATATCACGTTTTAAGGAGCTATTTTTAGCATTTGCACTCTAAATTTAGGAGTAAAAATGAATGCAAAATTTATAGTTTTATCTCTTTTTTTGCTACTTGCCGGTTGCGACAAGAAGGTGGACGACACGCATTTTAACGGCTATTTAGAAGGTGAATATATCCACATATCGCCTTATTTTAGCGGACGCATAGTAAAAATTCACGTAAAAGAAGGCGAGATTATTGATTCGGGCAAGTTGCTATTTGAGCTTGAAGATACTTTGCAAAAAGCGAATTTAAACATAGCTAAAGCGAATTTAGCCTCCCTTGAAGCAAAGCTTGAGGATCTAAATTTAGGCATGCGAAAAGAAGAGATCGAGCGTATCAAAGCCAAACTGCAAGAAGCCAAAGCGGCAAGTTGGCTTGCAGATAAAAATTGGCAACGAACTAAAAAACTAATAGCCAAAAACTCGGTTTCTAATAAAGAAGCAGATATCGCAAAAGCCGAATTTGAAAGAGCAAGAGCCGTAGTAAGCGAGCTTGAAGCCTCTTTAAAGATCGCAAATTTGCCCGCCAGAGCAAATCAAATAAACAGCCTAAAAGCGGACATTAATGCACTCAAAGAAGATATCAAAGCCAAAGAGTGGCAGCTAAATGAAACCAAAATTTACGCTCCAAAAGCCGGCAAGATCGAAGAAATTTTTTATAAAGAGAGCGAGTGGGCGTTAAACTCAAAGCCCGCTATACTGCTACTTCCCGTAAACGAGCTAAAAGCCAAATTTTTCGTGCCGATCGCTTATATCGGCGAGTTTAAAGAGGGACAAAAGATAAAAATCGGCTGCATTGGATGTGAAAATTTAACCGCAACCGTTAGCAAGATAGCCTCTAAGCCCGAATACACCCCGCCCATCATATACAGCGAAAACACCCAAGATACGCTTACGTATCTCGTTGAAGCCCTGCTTGATAACCCAAGCGAGTTTTTACACCCATCTCTTCCCATCAGCGTAAGGCAAAAGCGATGAGTGAGTACGCCATAGACGTGCAAGGACTCTCAAAGAGTTTTGCCGGGCGAGTCATCATGGATAAGGTCGATATCAGAGTGCGAAAGGGTAGTGTTTGCGGATTTTTAGGACCAAACGGAAGTGGCAAGACGACCACGATAAGAATGCTTTGCGGACTTTTAAAAGCCGATAGCGGAAGTGGGCAGTGTCTTGGATATGATTTTTTAACGCAGTCTGACGCCATAAGGCTAAACACGGGCTACATGACACAAAAATTCGGCTGGTACGCCGATCTAACCGTTAGAGAAAACTTAGAATTTGTAGCGAAACTTTTTAAGATCAAAAACCAAAAATTTGAGATAGATAGGACGCTTGACGAGCTTGGTCTTACAGCTAGACAAAACCAAAGTGCAGGCGCTCTCTCAGGCGGCTTAAAGCAACGCCTTGCGCTTGCGATGTGCCTTGTACATAGCCCTAAACTACTCTTGCTTGATGAGCCTACCGCAGGCGTTGATCCAAAGGCTAGAAGAGAGTTTTGGGATATCATACATCGCCTTGCAAACGACGGCGTAACGGTGCTAGTTTCAACCCACTACATGGATGAAGCCGAGCGCTGCCATGAGCTTATCTACATAGCTTACGGCAAAATTTTAGCCCAAGGCAGCGAAAATGAGATCATCTCCAAATACAAACTTGACATCTGGGATCTAAGCGGCTCGCGCGCAGCTGAAATTTCAAGGCTAATAGCCTCAAGCAGAGCGGTTCATACAGTTTCTGCCTTTGGAAACAGCTATCACATCGTAGTGCGAGATGCGAATTTGCTCCAAAGCGAGATAAAAAATCTTGGATACTCAAACGCTCAAGCAAATTTAAAGCCGATAAAAACGAGTTTGGAAGATATATTTATCCATCTTTTAAACATTTTTGAAGATGAGCGTGCGTAGGAAAAATCATGCAAAAATTCTCAATCCTTAGAATTCACGCCGTAGTTATCAAGGAATTTCGCCAAATTCTAAGAGATAAAGGCACACTAGCCCTTATCATCATCATGCCGCTTATGCTTATGCTGCTTTTTGGCTACGCGATCAACAACAATCCAAGAAATTTACCAACCGCACTTGTCATAAATTCGCAAGGAGAGCTTAGCAGATCGCTTATTAAGGCCATGCAAAACACGGGATATTTTCATATAAAGAGCGTTACGAGGGATTTAGAGCTTGCAGATGAACTGATGAGAAAAGGCAATGTGCAGTTTATTATCCACTTCCCGAATGATTTAGAACGCGATCTGACAAGAGGCTTTGTGCCAAAAATTTTAATCGACATTGACGCTACCGATCCCGCCTCATCGGCTCAGGTTTCAAGCGCGCTTATAAGAGCTTTTAACCAAGCCATCTCAAGGGATAAATTTAGCACAGAACGTCAAAACAGCGAATTTGAACTGATAGTTCATACCAAATACAACCCTGAGCTTTTAACAAGATATCAGATCATCCCGGGGCTAGTGGGCATACTTCTTACGCTTACGACTATTTTGCTGGCGGGAATTTCGATGACTAAAGAGTATGAGCGCGGCACGATGGAAAATTTGCTCGCGACACCGCTATATCCGACTGAGGTGATGCTTGGTAAAATTTTGCCCTATCTTTTTATCTCGTATCTGCAAATTTGCGTGCTTTTGTTTATCGCGCGATATCTTTTTGAGCTTCCCGTCATAACGAATTGGGGCTCTCTCATAGCCTGCTGCACTCTTTTGATGCTTGCAAATTTGGGAGTTGGATTTACTTTTAGTACACTTGCTAAAAATCAGCTTCAAGTTATGCAGATGACTTACTTTTTCTTTTTACCTTCACTGCTACTTTCGGGGTTCATGTTTCCGTTTTACGGTATGCCAAAGTGGGCGCAAATTTTAGGAGAATTCTTCCCGCTGACGCACTTTTTACGTATGATTAGAGGAATTTGGCTTAAAAATGCTCTTATAACAGACTACGTCTATGACGTGATAGCTATGTTTGTGTTTTTATGCGCTAGTACCGCTTTATCGCTGTATAGATATAAAAGAACGCTTGATTAGATTAAAGCCCGAATTTGGGCTTTAAATCATTTTTCTACGGCAAGCTTTAGGCTAACTTCAGTTTCGCTCCAAGTTTTACCTGCATGAAGAGCCTTGCACATCTACTACTTTAGCCATTATCGGCTCTTTTTTAAATATCTCTATACTCTTTGCAAAATCGGCAAATTTATCGCTTTTAGTCGATTTAAACTCAAATTTCTTACTCGGGATCGTCGCTAAATTCATTATTTTTAAAAATTTTATAAAAATCAACAAACCATAAAACAAAAGCAATTACGATCAAAGTAGCCGGCAGATGTATATAAAATCCACTCCAAGCATAGGCAAAAAACCCTCTAAAAATTCCCGCAGCCACGACCAAAACAAAAGCTATCTTGCTAAGAAGCAAAAACTCAAGCTCCTGTCCGCTATGACGAAGCCCAGCGATATTAAAGATAAGCATAATGCTAAATATCATGCCGTTAAGCGCGAGGATGTGAATCATGTTTGCTTCAAGTCCAAGACCCAAAATTCCGCTTATGCCAAAGATAGCGTAAGCAGCCGCCACAAGAAGCTGCATAAGGTAGTAAAAAACGATGAAATTATGCCTTAAAAGCTCTTTATAATGCCACTCCTTAAGCTTGGCAAACACCGCAGCACCGCAAGCTAACGCCACATAACTTATCGCGCCGCTTGATTCAAAAAACACGCTTAAAATCAAAAACACACAAACGCAACAAATGGCGATATTTTTATAGACCAAATTTGGAACAAACACAGCCTCATCCATATCGCTTTCGCGCTTTATCGCCTCGCGTCCAAGCACCATACTAACGCGAAATGATATGAGCAAAATCGCGATGATATGCAGATGAATTTGCAAATTTAAAAACTTCTCTTCACCGCTTAAAAGATAGCAAATTTCAAAGAGCAAAATTCCAAGCAAAAAGCCCATAACCCCGAATTGATCGTCGTTTTTATCAAGCCAGATCATATAAGCGCAAAGCATCACCAAATACGCCCAAAAAATCGCCATAAAAAGATGAGCAAACCACAAATTTACGAGTGAGGCAAAGAAACTAAGAGCAAAAATTCCAAACAAAATATAAGCATGAATTTTAAGCGATTTAGTAAAATTCGTCCAGTCGGTAAGGCCAGTGAGCAAAAATCCCGCATAAGCAAGCGCGCCCACAAGGTGTAAAAATATAAATTTATGAAGGCTTATAAAATCAACCGGCGCAAAAAATACAGCCCCGCCAAGTGCCGCACAAATCGCGCTTGAAAGGAAAAATATCCGCATAGGATAGGTAAAAAAATCATTAATCATAGTAAATTTTCCCCTTAAAATTCTCGTTTATCACGGCGTTTAAGTAATCAAAATTCCTATCTTCAAAGCGCTTTTCAAGCTTTAGCTTGCGCTCGATGACAGCACCCTTGCTCTCAAGGAAGCAAATTTCATCACTCATCTTAGCCGCCTCCATCCTGTCATGCGTCACAAGCACTACGCTCATGCCGTTTTTCACGCGGTCTGCGATCATCTCCATCAAAATTTCTTTCATATCATAATCAAGCCCCGAAAACGGCTCATCCATCAAAAGCAAATCAGGCTGGGTAACGATAGCGCGCACGAAGGCGACCCTTTGGCGCATTCCGCCGCTTAGCTCATCAGGATATTTTCTAGCGTCCTTTTTGCCAAGACCAAGCCTTTCAAAGTAGCTAAGCACTAGACTTTCATCAGGTTTATCCATAACCAAAAGCACGTTTTCAAGCGCGTTTTTCCACTCTAAGAGGCGGTTTTCTTGAAAAAGATAGGTCGTGCGGGCGAATTTGTTGATTATGCGCCCTTTTCTTGGCTCTATGATACCGGAAATTAGCCTAAGTATCGTGGTCTTACCGCACCCGCTTGCGCCAAAAAGAGTTATAATCTCGCCGCTTTTAACATCTAGGCTAAAATTTCTCACGACCTTATCGCGCAAAATTTCATATTCTACATTTTTAAGTTCCAGCATTATCGCTCCTTAGCGCTTCCAAGGCATGAGTGCTATCTTTAAAGGCTCGATGATTAGGTATTCAAAAAGCATGATAAGCGTGATAACAAGCACGACGTAAGCCATCACCTCGGTCGTATCAAGCATGACGCGCGCGCTTGCTATCTTTGAGCCCATTCCTTCATTCGCTCCCAAAAGCTCAGCCATAATGACTATCTTAACGCCCATCGCCACAGCCACACTCAAAGAGCTTATGATATATCCCGTAAGATGCGGGATATAAAGGTGGCGAATTTTCCTAAGAAGCCCAAGATGATATGCGTCAAACATCTCCTTTAGCTCCTCGCTAACGCTCATCATACCTACCGCCGAGCTTGCAAACGTTAGCGGCAAAACGGTTATGATGATGGTAAAGATAGTGCTAAAATTTCCAAATCCGAACCAAAATATTGCCATCACTATCCAAATGATCGGCGGCATAGCCAAAAGCACCGTTATAAGCGGCTTTAAAAGCGCGGCAAAGCTCTTATAAGCACCGGCAATAAGCCCAAGCGTGATGCCGATGATACATGCAGTTCCCACACCCACAAGCGACCTAAACAGCGTTACATCAATCTCGCTTGCTTTATATTCAAGCAGAAGCGAATAAGCCTTAAGAAAAACGACCTTTGGAGCAGGCAGCATAAATTCGCCGAATTTCTCGCTACCAAGCTGCCAAAGAGCAATCAAAAGACATATCGTGGCAAAGCCGCTAAATCCGCCCCAAAGATAATCAACCACGCGGTTTATCACCGCGCGATCCCTTTTAACGTTATCGATTAAAATCATAAAAATAGGCTCTTATCAGGCATTTTCCCGCCTAAAATTTTTGGATTTAGCTCAAACAACACTTCAAAAAAGCTCATCAGCTCATCAGTCAAATCGCTTGCTTTAGTTACAGTCAAATTTGAACGTTCAAATGCATTTGCAAGAGCGGGTTCCGGTGCAGGAAGATACTGAGCGCCGATCTTAGCTGCACTTTGTTTGTTTTGCAAAATCCACTTAAGAGCGTTTTGCAAGTCATTATGAAATACTTCAAAAACCTCTCTGTTAGCGTTATAATAATCCAAACTCACTATAAGACCTGCTTGCGGGATATATGGCTTTATGCCAAAGCTCTCGCCCCAAATTTCAGGCAGTTCAAAGCCCACGCTTACATCCACGCCCATCTTTTTACCCTTAAGTATGGCAGCCGAGCTCATAGGCTCGATGGATAGTGCAGCGTCATAGTCTTTTTGTAAAAAGAGCCCAACCGACTCAGGCGGAGTTTGCACGTAGGTGATGTCGATCTTTGAGATGTCTATGCCGCGCTTTTTGCAAATGGCGCGAAAGACGAGATCGGGCATATCGTTTTTAAAAGGCATGATAAGCTTTTTACCGACCAAATCCTCTATACTTTTTATGCTTGCGTCTTTAACAAGGACGTTTTGAAGTCCGTTTGTCATGATGTTTAGCATGCCAAATTTTATGCCTTGGTTGGCTAAATTTACGCCCACGTTACTAGGTGCGGCAGTTAGCTTCATATCTCCGCTTGCCACACCCGCGCGAAGCTGGTCGGGGTTGCTCCAAATTCGCAGTTTCATATCGTGAGTTTTATTAAGCTCTCCTTGCATAGTCGCAACCGCAAGCATAGTACTTGGGATGGCAGGCATTCCCCAAATATCAAACCTCTCTTTTGCAAACAAATCTGGGGCTAATGCCGTTACTCCAAGAGCTGCGCCTAAACCTAAGAAATTTCGTCTTTTCATCTTTTATCCTTTGTATTGATCTAAATTTTTAACTAAAATAAAGTCGTAAAAGCAAAGTATCGCGAGATGATTTTTTGAGCTTTGAAGCAAAATTAAGCAAAGCTAGGCAGATAGCCTGCTGCAGTGAAAATTTTGCAAAATCTCAAAAAAGCGCTCGCGAGACTAGCTTTTATCAAAAACTTGAGTGAAAACTCACAAACACCGTTCTGCCTGGAGCATTTACTCTCCTTGGATCAAGAGCAGCAACGTGATCGCCACTTATAAACTCCGCATACTCCTTATCAAAGATATTATTTATGCCAAATCTTAAGCCGAATTTATTTCTAAACTCAACCGCACCGTAAACGTCTATGAGCGTAAACGCTTTGGTCTCTTTGCTGTCTATGCCAAGACCTGTAGTTTTATCAAAATCGCCTCTGTTTTGCTTGGCAACATATCTAAGCGCACTGCCTAAACTAAAGCTTCCAAAGCTTGCGTAGCTTTTGTAATCAGCTGCCAAATTCGCTTCAAACGGACGAATTTGATAAAGGGCTCTGCCGTCTGTTTTGTTTTGTCCGTAGTTGTAAAAAAGCGCCGCTTTTAAGCCAAAATTTTGTAAGAAGTTATAGCTTGCGCTTAAATTTGCGCTGTAAATTTTAGCATCAACGTTTCTGGAGATAACGGCGTTTTTATTCATCGGCGCAGGAGCTTTTGAGTGCCTGCGATCATAGATGATGAGATCTTTTACGTCGCTTGCGATAAGATGAGCTTTAATCGCAAAGCTATCCTCGCCCTGCTTTGAGCTTAGGTACTCTTTGAAAAACTCGCTTTTATACTCAAGTCCCAAATTCACGCGGTTGTGGCGCTCGGGTTTTAAGAACGGATTTGATATCCAGCCGTTATCAAGCGGTCCGTAAAGGGTGTTAAAGCGCTCCATATTTGAAGGCATCCTGCTAATGCTCTCAAGTGCCGCGTAGTAAAGATCCTTTTCATTCGGGCTAAATTCGTATTTCAAACTCGCGCTTAAAGCCTTATGCTTGATGTCGCCGTCTAAATTTTCGCCGTAAATTGACTTAACCAGCCCTTTTATCGTTGAAATTTGAGGCATAGGCGCTGAGTATGCGTTGTTCGCCGCACGCAAATTCGAGCTCATCCACTCGTAGTTAAGCGCCAAATTTAGCTTGTTTGCTTCGTTAAATTTATAAGATATCTCGTCAAACACTCTCACGCTTTGGTTTTTAACATCACCGAAGCGATATCCGTTAAACACCCATTTGCCGCCCATAAATGCGTATCTTTTGCCCTCATGCAAATCACGCTGATAGCTAGTGCCTATCATGTTGTGAAAATTGCCAAAATCAGCGTCATAGCTAAGCTTAGCATCAAAAATTTTCCTCTCTACTTCGACTTTTACTTTTTGAGCCGAATTTCTTAGCTCGTAGTTGTTTGCGTTGCGGTTGATATCTCTTAGCATAAGCTCTAAATTTAGCGTATTAGCAAGGCTTTCTTCGCCAAATCTCGCGTTAAATTTAGCTATCTTGCGCTCGGTTTTAACCGCATCTGTCGGGTTGTGAGGCTCTTTTTCGTTTTCTATGTTATCACGCAAAAAAGTAAAACGAAATTCGCTTATATCGTTTGGCACAAAGCCTACTATAGCGCTTTGTCCTTGTCTTGAGTAGCCAAAATCAACTTCCTTGCCTCCGCCGTCTTTGTAACGGTTGCCCTTTGAGAAATTTGCGTTTAAGATGGTGTAGAAATTTGCCGCGCGGTATTTAAAAAGGGCTGAGCTATAAAAATCTCTACCGTAAAATCCGCCCGAAACGTGAAATTTATCCATCGAATCATCAAGCAGATCGGTCACGAAAAAATAATCATCTCTATTTGTTCGCTCAAACTGATGTGCAGGAAATGCGCCCTGAGCGATGTTTGGCATATATGGCTTAGGCGGCGCGAAATCTTTCAGCGGCGCGATATTGTCAGGATTTGCGCCGTTTGCAAAGAGTAAGCCCGCTAACGCGGCGCAACTTAAAACTACTCTCATCTTATATCCTTTTTGTGTGAAATTTATGAAAAATTTGATTTCTTTTAATTTTGATTAAGTATATCATTATTAACCAATAAAAGGCGTTGATATATATCAATGTAAAATTTGGCGACAAGCGAGATAAAAATTTGCTAAAAGTGCTTAATATACGTAGTTTGCTTGAAATTTAAAAGCTTACAAAAGAGCTAAATTTAATCCCTTTGCAAGCATTAGAATTAATAAAAAAAGTTTATTATCTGTGTGGCTATCTTTTCTTCTACAAATGGTATGATGTAGCTTGGCGAATATACGTTTTTATCGCTTTGCACATCAAGCATAGTGCGCTGTTCGCGCTCTTTTGTAGTGATTGAAACGCTAACGGTTGCTTTATAGATGTAGTGGCGAGTGTTGTAGTAATCATCATAAAAAGGATCGCCAAACACTATGCCAACACCGGCTGAGCTCCTGCGTCCAAATGAGCCAAAGCCGTAGCCTAAATTTATAAAGACATTCGGATCTTTTCGCTCCACTCTCTCAAGCATCATAAAATCCCCAAGTATAACTATATCGGCGCGCTTTTTATCAGCTACCGGCACGAAGCCTTTGTTTACAAATTTCTTTTTGACCGTCTCTTCAAGAGTGTTTTGATGGCCTGATGAGTTTTTAAAATTTATAAAAACCGTTCTATTTGCATCTAAATTTGTGATAAACACAGGCGCACTTGAGTTTAGATATAGCTTTGGAGTGCTATTTGTGCTGCAAGCCGCAAAGAAAAAAGCCATAAACAAAAGGAGTAAAATTTGAAGATACCTCATCGCAAATCCTTTTTATCTGATTTTAGACAAATTATAACTCGCTGCGATTAATGAAAGATAAAATGAAAGCTAAATTTTAGAGGATAAAAAGAGAAGAAAAAGGGGCGAATTTGCCCCTTAAATTTAGATAGAAAAGCCTGTATTGCGAAGTGTGACACGTTTGCGATACACGTTTGCAACTTCGGTTGCATCTCCAACCAAAAGAGCATTTGTCGCACAAACAGCCGCACACATAGGCACTTTACCCTCTGCGATACGGTTTTGTCCGTATAGTTCGCGCTCATCATGTGAATTTGTAGGAGCAGGACCGCCTGCACACATTGTACATTTATCCATCTCGCCTTTGATACCAAACGCTCCGTCTCTTGGAAACTGCGGCGCACCAAACGGACATGCATACAAGCAGTATCCGCAGCCGATACATTTGTTTTTATCGTGAAGAACGATACCGTCCTCACGGATATAAAAGCAGTCCACAGGACAAACCTGCTCGCAAGGAGCGTCGGTGCAGTGTTGGCATGCAATGGTTGTTGAAACCTCTTTGCCTTCAACGCCGTCGTATAGCGTGATAACCTTACGGCGATATACACCTACAGGAACTTCATGAGCAGAAGAGCAAGCAACTTGACATCCAAAACAACTTATACATCTATCGTTATCTACGAAAAATTTCATTCTTGCCATTACCTACTCCTTACTTCGCTATTTCATCTAAGAAATTGGTTTTAAAGCCCATATCATCAGCTTTTTCCAATCTACACAAGCCTGCGTTATACTCTGAAATTTGAGTTACCGGGTCAAATCCGTAGTTTGTTATGGTATTTGAGCTTTCTCCTGTCGTATAAGGCTTAGTTCCCTCAGGATAGCGGTGACTTAGATCAACACCTTGCATAACTCCTGCGAAGTTATAAGGCAAACAAATTCTATCAGGCGTAACGCTATGATTGTGATAGCATCTTACTTTAATCTTTGTGCCTTGAGGCGAATGAATCCACATCATATCCTTATCTTGGATACCATATTTAAGAGCTAGCTCCGGATTAACATAGGCAAACATCTCAGGCGTAATAGCCGCTAGATATTTACTTGTTCTCTCTAGCATTCCGGCACCGCTCAAGTTTACTAGGCGCATTGAGCTGATAATAGTTGGGAAGTTCTTGCTCCAATCTTGCTCTTGTTGTTCTGATTTAAATTTAACCGCAACACGGAAATTCTTCTTTTGATCATCAATAGCAGGATATTTTTGAACCAAATCCCATCTTGGCGAGTGTAGAGGCTCGCGATGTTTTGGAATTTTATCGATAAATTCCCATACAAATGCACGCGCTCTTGCATTACCAAATGGAGCAACGCCTGCCTCACGGCATTTTTGATTAATAATACCGCTATAATCCATCATCCAGTTGGCACCCATCTTAGATTTTTCTTCCTCTGTTAGAGTGATGCCAAGAACTGTTTCGATATTCTCTTTTGTAATTTGAGGATATCCGCCTTTTACCTTAGAACCCTTTAACTGAACAGCTTCAGAAGCTATTTGACTAACCCCATTATGCTCTAAACCAAAGCGATTTCTAAATCCGCATCCGCCCTCTACATAAGGCTTACTTAGGTCGTAAAGTATTGGTGTTCCAGGATGTTGCTTATCCCAACATGGCCACGGCAAGCTGTAATACTCGCCCTTAACTTCTCCGCCTATACCTATCAAGGTATCAGGGTCGAAATTCTCCCAGTTTTGTTGATGTTTTCTTAAGCGCTCAGGTTGCCATCCTTGAAGGCCGATAGATTGCCCCATTCTAGCAAGCTCTCTTGTAGCATCGTCAGGCCATATAAAGCTATCTTTTACCACCTCAAGATTATCATTCATTCTAAGAGATTTTGTATACTCATCATAAAATCCCCATTTTTTTGCAAATTCAAACATAACCTCTTGGTCTGGCTTACTCTCGTATAGCGGATCTACGACCTTTGTTCTCCATTGCGCAGCACGGTTAGTCGCAACAACTATACCTTCGTTTTCAAACTGAGTCGCAACAGGAAGGATGTAAATTCCATCTTTTCTATCACTAAGAATAGCAACTTCGTTTACAAAAGGCTCTGCTATAACAAGCATATCTAGTTTATCGATAGCCTCTTGAATTTTAGATAGGTGAGCCATAGAGGTAATTCCCGTTCCTTGAACCCAAAGAACTTTTAGCTCGCCGCTTGTAAAGGTATCTTCCTCTTTTAAAACACCTTGCCACCATTTAGATAGCGACCAACCTTTTTCATTTCTCCAGTTTCTATCTTCAGGGTTTTTAGGATCGTGATAGAAGTACTCCTCAAATTTCGTTCCTTTAACAGGAGCACCGCCTTGCTTAGGCTCTTTGGTAGATACCGCAAAGCGTTTTACGAAATCATCAAATTCTACGCCCCAACCTTTACAGAAGTGCTTCCAAGCCGCATCTCCAAGACCATAATATGTAGGAAGAGAATCCGCCAAATTACCCATATCTGTAGCACCTTGAACGTTGTCATGTCCACGAATGATTTGACATCCGCCGCCAGATTTTCCTGCGTTACCAAGCACTAATTGAAGAATAGGGAAAATTCTCGTATTAGAGCTACCTATTGAGTGTTGTGTAAGTCCCAAAGACCAAGCAACAGCGGCAGGCTTTGTAGTAGCAAAGATTCTAGTTACCTGGATTAGCTGATCAGCCGGCACTCCCGTAACGTCTTCAACAACCTCAGGTGTCCAGTGCTCTGCTTCTTTACGGATTTCATCCATTCCGTAAGTTCTATCGCCTATATACTCTTTATCTTCCCATCCGTTTTTAAATATAAGATGTAGCATACCGTAAGCAAACGCTATATCGGTTCCCGGTCTTACTCTCACATAGTGATCGGCTTTGGCAGCTGTTTTAGTAAAGATCGGATCAACAACTATTAATTTTGCATTATTTCTATCTTTGGCTTGAAGGAAGTGCTTCATGCCTCCAACAGGGTTTGCAACAGCAGAGTTTGCTCCTACAACCATAATAGCCTTAGAATTCGCTGCAATATCTCCAAAGTGGTTTGTCATAGCGCCATAACCCCAAGTATTCGCCGCTCCGGCGACTGATGCGCTGTGTCAAATACGTGCAACGTGATCTATATTGTTTGTACCCCAAAATGCCGCAAATTTTCTAAAATAGAAAGATTGCTCGTTGCTAAATTTTGCCGAACCTAAAAACTCAACACAGTCAGGTCCATGTTTTTTACGAATTTCAAGCATCTTATCGCCGATTTCGTTAACAGCTGTCTCCCAGCTAATGCGCTCCCATTTGCCGTTAACTTTCTTCATCGGATATTTGATGCGTTGTTTACTCTTTGTAAGATCGATCTGATCGATTCCTTTGCAGCAGTGGCTACCTTGTGATATCGGGTGATACATAGCCATATCTTGGCGTATCCAAACCCCATCTTTAACCTCTGCTTCTATACCACAGCCGGCCGAGCAGATCGAACAAATTGTTCTAACCCTCTTTGAGCCCTCAAAAGGATTTTTAATCTCCTCATTGGTGACCCCTCTTATTGTTTCGTTCTTTCCGAAAGCTACAGTGCTGCCTGCTCCAAGGGCTGCAAGCTTAAGGAAAGAGCGTCTTCCTATACGTGCATCACTCATAGTTTTCTCCCTTAATAAGCGATCTTATAGTAATATTCCCATTCTTTGCTCGTTTTATAGAGCACCTCTTTTTTATTTGATTTTCCTACAACTACACCATTGGAGTCTGATTTTAGACTGCCACCGGTACTAGCGGTAGCAACTGAAGTAGCAACTACACCTGCTCCAACAGCCCCCATCTTTAGGGATTTTTTAAGAAATTCTCGTCTTGATCCCTCCATTTCCCTCTCCTTTCATTAAAGAATTTAAAAGCAAAATATAACATTCAAATTTGGCATATTTCTATATAAAAATATCTCCAAATAAAAAGCTTTTCGTAGCAAAAGCCCTAAAAAACTTTTTATGCAAATTTAGCATATCTTATAATTATAAATAGTAAAGAAGTTGTATTAAGTATTATTCTTAAAATATATTTAAAAATATAAAAAAATAATTATAGGAATAGAAATAAATTTTAAAAATAGTTTATCGGATGTTTTTATTAAATTTATTGGCAGCTGAAATTGATTTACGATTAAATAGATACAAAGGCTTTGAAAAAATCAAAGCCTTATAAATTTAGTTTTTTATTTTTTAAGATCTTCCAGATTGATTATGAACGGTACACTTCTAACACCTGCAGCAAGATATTTAGTGCGAAGCTCATCCATTTTTTTAACATCATCCTCGCTTACAGCTTTTTGATCTACCGTATAATCAGGCGCAAAGTATTTTCTTAGAGCCTTTATCTTTTCACTATCGCTCTTTGCGGCTGCCGTATCTTTATATACCAAGAAACTCTTTTGAAGAGCTGTTGTATCATGCACTGGAGTTAGTATGATTTGCACATTAGACTCTTTTAAAGTACCCTCTATCTTATCAAGTTCGGCCCTACAGTATGGACACTCTGGATCCGAAAAAACTACTATAGTAGGCTTTTTGCTGTCATTTCCTAAGAAGATGATATTTTTCTTATCCTCTTTATTATAAACTGCGGCTAAATTTTTAACAGTTATCTTTTGTTGGAAATCTCTAGAGTATGATTTGTGCTCTTTTAGATCGAAAATTTCAGGAAATAAAAAATCACCTTTTGTAAATACTACATCATGCTGAGAGTTTTTGCCATCACTTATAGTTACGGTAACTACCTCTATATCTGATTTATCAGATACTTTTTGGCGATCGCTTACTGTGATACTTACGCCTTGTTTTCCGCCTATCATAGCGTTATAAAAATCCTTTATCTGAGCATCGCTCGCACCAAAAACCGCACTAGCAGCAACCAAAGAGGCCACAACAATTTTTTTCATTTTTTACCTTCTTGTTAAAATTTCGAGGATTATAATAATTTTTTTTAAACGGATATGCAATCACTTTTTGATAACTCTATCGTTACCCTTTTTAATAATATCCGGCATAGTATCTAAATATTCAAGATAGGCTATTACATATTTTCTGCTCAAATTTAGATGTTCTTTTGCATTTATCACATTTACAAAACCCTCTTTTTTGATGATCTCTCTTAGCCTTTCGCAAGCCTCGTTTAAAGCTTTTGTAGTTACAAAAAGATTGTGCGCCAACCTTACCACCCGCCTTATTCCGGTTAGTTTTTTAAGTGCATTATCTCCTGTAATCCTATCTATTTCAAGCTCATCATAGATATTATAGGGCGCATCTGGAGCCAAATTTGCACTCTCTAAAATTTTATAAATTCTCTCCTCTATCTTTACCTTTAGTTCCGTTATATCAATGCCTATCTTTGTATATACGCCATCATTTTGAGCTATCAGATTCGCACTTTTTAGCTCATCTATAGCCCTTTGGCACAGCTCCTCGCTTGCCCAATTTAGCTTTAAAGCCACTGATGTAGCTGAAAATATCGCATATTGATTTTTTTCTATCATAAATTTTATTACTGCTTTTACCCTATCTATGGCACTTAAATCATAAATATTTAGAGCGTTTTCATCTACGTATGAATTTGGAATTTGTCTTGCTACTTTTAAAGCCTCTTCATGATTAAGACCGAATCTTTGATACGAAGATATGATACCAAAGCCGTTTTTATGCGAATTTTTAAGTATATTAAATGCGTTTACAAAGTCCTTTTTGAGCAAGAAATTTAAAAACTCGATTTTCAATTGTTTTTTAAGCGGTTCATTTATAGGATTTAAAACCCTTCCACCGCCTATCACACGAGAATTGGCTATCAAAACAAAAGGTTCATCAAATTTTAAAAACATATCCTTATCAAATTTAAATGTCACGAAATAGTTATCGTTTTTCTGAGTTAAAATCAGCACTTTAGCACTAATTGATCTAGCTCCAACGCAAAAAGTAACGCTTTCATTATGTATTAAATTTTTTGCAATTACTATACAATCAGCTTCTTTAAAGCCTCTAAAAAATCCCTTTTTACTTAGCAACTGACCCTTTTTAAGCTCGCTTAGTTCAATTCCGGTTAAATTTAATGCCACACGGTTGCTTTGATGAGCCATATCTACGAAACGATCGTGGATCTGAACGCTTCTTGCCTGCACTTCTTTGTTTGCACCGTAGTTAAATAGCTTCTCATTTTTTCTAACGCTTCCTTCTATCACGGTTCCGGTTACGACATTTCCGATACCCTTTACACTAAAGACCCTATCTATGTAGTAGCGAAAAACACCGTCTTCGCTAAGTTTTTTAGCTTGTAAAGTAAAAAGATAGTTTCTAAGCTCGTCAATACTGGATTTGTCTTTTATACTGACTCTAAAAATTTCTAAAATTTCAAGATTTTGATAGCTTTTTATAGCCTCTCTTATCTCATTCTCTCTTTGGTCTAAAAGCTCTTTAGAAACCAAATCACTCTTTGTTATCGCAACTATCAAAGACTTTACGCTAAGTAAATTTAAAATTTGTAAATGTTCTAAACTTTGAGGCATAAGTCCGTCATCTGCCGCTACAACAAATAAACATGCATCAAATCCATATGCGCCACTTATCATGGTTTTAACCAGGCTTTCATGGCCAGGCACATCGATAAAAGCGATATTATAATCGCCTCTGCTTAAATTTGAGAAGCTAAGATCTATCGTGATGCCACGCTTCTTCTCCTCTTCAAGTCCATCTCCTTCAAAGCCGTTTAGCTCCTTTATAAGAGCTGTCTTACCATGATCTATATGTCCGGCTGTTCCTATTATCAAGCTATTCATTCGCTTCTCCTATCTTGTTTATCGCTTCTATAAGCTCCTTTAAATCGCTATCCAAAACACTTCTTAAATCAAGTAAAAATTCTCCATTTTCGATACGACCTATTACATTCTTCTTTCTAAATTTTAATTCGTTGAAATTTGCATCACCGCTTAAAGCCAAAGCCACACTAGGAATAGCCTTGTTTGGCATAGTTCCTCCGCCTACAAAGGTCTTAGTATCTACTACTTTTAGTGGGGATTTTAAATTTTCATTGATTTTATTCGCCAACTCTTTAAGCTCGTCAATGCTTTTATAAAGATGTTTTAAAGTGGTTATAAGCTCAAATTCACGGTTTATATACGCCTTTACACTCTCGCTTAAAATTGAAATTATCACCTTATCTACGCGAAGCATTCGTAAAAGTTGGTTTTTCTTAAGCTTTTCTATCAGATCTTTTTTACCTAAAATTATTCCGCACTGTACAGAGCCAAATAGCTTATCTCCACTAAAGCTAACAAGCGAGACTCCATTTTTAGCCAGGCTTGCCAAACTAATCTCTCCATGTTCAAGTCCATAAGGCAAAGCCCCTATATATCCGCTTCCAAGATCGTAATAATCTAATATCTCATGTTTTCTAGCTAAATTTGAAAGCTCGCTCATATCCACTTCTTCGCTAAAGCCTACAATATCAAAATTTGAGCGATGCACTTTTAAAATCATTTTAGAATTTTCACTAATAGCACTCTTGTAATCATCTATATTTGTCTTGTTGGTGGTGCCTATTTCTTTTAAAATTGCTCCCGAATTTAACATCACTTCAGGCACCCTAAAACTGCCTCCGATTTCGACCAGTTCGCCCCTACTGATAATGGCTTCGCCGTTTTTTGCAAAAGTATTTAGCACCAAAAATACAGCACTTGCGTTATTATTTACTACAATAGCATCTTCAAAACCAAATAAATTTGCCAAAAGTGATCCGACATAGTCGTAGCGATTAGATCTAGCACCTTTATCAAGGCTATATTCTAAATTTGAATATGAGCAGATAATATCTTTGGCTCTATTTAAAATTTCTTGATCTATAACGCTTCTTCCAAGGTTTGTATGCACTATGACACCAGTTGCATTTATCACTTTTTGAAGTGATGATCTTTGAAATTTTTCATATCTTTTTAGGATATTTTTTATAATTTTTTCAAATTCAGCGCATGGCTTGCCAAGTGAAATTTGAGCTCTTTGAAACTCTATCTCATCTCTTGCAAACTCGGTTACAAAAGACGAAATTTTATCTTTAAACTCTGGACATTTTAATATCTTATCAATCTGCGGAAGCTTCTTAAATTCGCCCATAAAGCACTCTCCAAGTAATTTTGTTTTACTGCACAAATTGTATCATAAACTAAAACAATCTTTAGCTTTAATATAAAAAATAGATTAAAAAATTCAGTACCTATTAATGGCATAAATAATAAAATGCAGTAGTTTTTGATAATGGGAGAACAAAAAATGAAAGAATTTGGCTTTTATAACGATTTTGACGATACCATTATGCTAAATGAGCAGATTGATATATCAAAAGAGGGCGAATACCTTGTATCAAATTCGCCAAAACTAAAGGCGAATGTAGTAGCCAACGAGATAAATTTTTACTTAAAAAATAGCGAAGATAGCGTGCTTGATAAGGCTAAAAATACACTCTTACTATATGAGGCTAGAGCCAATGCATTTGATCTAGCAAGAGATGTGGATCACGAAAAAACAGTCGGTAAAAACGTAGTATTGGTAAGCAACGTAGGACGTGAAAATTTAGCCAATCTACTTAAAGAAAACGGATTTAAAGTTATTGAGCTTACTCACTTTGAAGTAAAATTTCTATATGGCGCAGCCGGCGAACTAAGTGTCATAGTGCTTCGCGCAAACGATGAATTCGAGATAGATTGCGACTTTTTACTCGTTGAAAACGCAAGAGATTATATGTTAAAACAGAGTGGCTGTTATGAAATAGCTAATATGAGCGATGAGGATGCTTTAAATTTACTAAACGAAAAAAGTCCAAGTTTTAAATACAAAACCCATATAAGCTATGACTCCACAATCTGTCAATACCATGAGCGCAGACAAGAAATTTGCGGCAGATGTGCAGAAGTATGCCCTACGGTAGCGATACTAAAAGAAGATGAGACAAAACACCTTGTATTCTCTCATATAGACTGTTTGGGCTGTGGGGGATGTATTAGCGTATGCCCTAGCGGAGCGCTTGATTATTCGCATATGCCTAGAAATTCGTTTGTAGATACCGCAAAGATGTACAAAGGTAAAATTCCGCTTATAATTCCAAAGAAAATGAATTTAGAAAAATTAAGTCTAAAGCTACCTCAAAATGTGCTTCCATTTGCAATAGAGGGAGAAAAATGGCTTCATGAATCTCACTTTATGACTCTTTTGCAAGAGAGTGGCTCTAGCGTGATCTTTTATACGGACTTTGCAAGTAAAGGCACAAAAGATGCAATCTTAATCGTCAATCAAATTTATAACATCAAATTTAACCGCCAAGCAATTGAGGTAGCGATGAATGAAAGCGAACTAAAAGATGCTTTACAAAGAGCCTCTTTAATAGATGGCTCGCAGCATTCAATGAGTGAATACGCTATGCCTAAGCGCGAAATTTTCGCAAAACGCTTAGAGTGGTTTGTCGGAGACGAAAATTTAGGAGTAGTAAAAACCGGAGAAAACATCAGCTACGGAACGGTAGAGATAAACCGCGACAGCTGTACCCTGTGTCTAAGCTGTGTTGGAGCATGCAACGTAAGCGCATTGGTAGCCGATAGCAAAACAAACTCAATAATGTTTAATCCAAGCATCTGCACCAACTGCGGATATTGCGAGCTAAGCTGTGCCGAGAAAGATACGATAGTATTAAAACGAGGTCAAATAGAGCTTAAACCTGAATACTTCGTATATAACGAACTTGCCAAAGATGAGCTGTTCGCATGCGTAGAGTGCGGCAAAGAATTTGCAACCAAAAAGGCTGTCGAAAAAATCGCTGCGATTATGTCGCCTAAATTTGCAAACGATCCGGTTAAGCTAAAAACTCTATATTGCTGCTCCGATTGCAAGGCAAAAGTAATGGTAAAAGCACAAATCGAAGCTATGCACAAGGATATATTAAATGGATAAAAATATAACAAAAGCAAGGGCATACCTTTATGAATTTTTATCGTTTCCTCTATTTTTCCATGAAAATGATGAGAAATTTAAAATATGGAAAAGTCAACTTGAGTATTTAGCGCAAAATCCATTAACAGAAGAGATGGATCAGGCGTTTAAAAATTTACAAGCATTTGATTTTGATGCTTTTTTAAAAGAACAAAACGAGGTTTTATTTGATCTCGCCTACTCAAACATACCTCTTAACGCCTCATTTTACGAGGACGGAAGAGATGATGGAGCGGCCAGGCTTAGAACTATAGAGTGCCTGAAACTCAGTCCTTATCGCCGCAATAGTGAGATTTGCAAAGATAGTGAAGATTTTATTGGATTTGTTTTTCTCATTATGGCTACATTTTTAAACGACGAGATTAATGGTGCGAAAAACATTAGCGAAAAACTATTTAAAGAGGTTGTAAATAACTTTGCAGATGAGTTTGCTTCACTTTTGCAAAAGCATAAAAGTGCAAATTTTTTCAACTCTTACGCTAAGCTAGTGGAGATTTTAATACAAATCGATAGAGTTTTATTGGCAGTTGAAGCGCCTGTTAAACCCGAAGGCGATAGTGTTGCCGTAGCATCTATGAAAAAAGAGCCGTTCCAAAGCAAGATGCCAACAGCAAAAACAAAGCTTAGATGGGAAGAGTTTACTCCTGTTATTCAAGATGAGGCTTAAGCAATTTATCTCAAATTTAAGTGTCAAATCGCTTAAATTTGAGTAATCTAGCCTCTTTAGAAAATATCTTAAGTGCTTTTTGCTCTTTTTTATCTATCTTGTAGCTTATAAATTTCAAATACCATCTGATATCTTCGCCTTTAACGCCTCTACTATCAGCATACTGCTTTAATATATAGTTTGGTATTTTGATGTTTTGTTTTAGAAAATTTCGAGATAAATTTTTATAAAGTTGATAATCTTTTGTGCAAGAAAATCGACCAAAAACAAATGGTAAATTTGTGCGCACTTTCCACTCTTTAGCCAAATCATAAAATTTATCTCGGCCCTCATTTAGATATGCTTTTAACGCCCTATCTCCTATAATAATCTCGCCTTTTATGTCTAAAATTTTAGCCAATAAATTTGATGAAGCAGAAGCGGGATCGGACTTTGAAATAGAATTTTTACGGACTAAGACGCTTTTTACCTCATCTTTTGCGACAATTCCGAAATTTAGCTTTTTATATCGTTTTTTAAAACTTTCCACACTAGAAACCACTGCAGCATCTATACGGCGTGCACGCAAGTCTTTATTTAGCTTACTTGGAACACCCTTTTTAAACTCAATTGTTTTTTTAGAGTAACTTGTTAAAGTGTAGCGTTTTAAAAATATATGAAAAGGAAGCAAGTTAAGATAGTCAATCTTACCAAATATCAAAATACTTCCTAATTGAAGAGGACAAGAAACTCTGGCATATCAAATTTGCTTATCCTTAAGTAGTTCTATATATCTTTGAGAGCAATTTGCGATGTCATCGTCATTCATGCGATAAACTCCTCCACTTACAAATATATCCTTAAAATTCATCCCGCAGTAACCTGCAGTTATTTTCAGAGGAAGTAAAATTTCATCTAAACTAAACTTTATTTTGCCTTCTTTTGAGTATTCAGATTCAGAGCTTCCAAGACTAACAGCTACGTAAAAATCTTTATTCTTAAGCTTATCTCCGGTGCTTCCGTAAGCCCATCCATAAGTAAAAACTTCATCAATATATGCTTTTAACATAGCAGGGACATTTAGCCAAAACATTGGAAATTGAAATACTATTCTATCTGCACTTTCAAGGATTTTTTGTTCAACTCCCACATCAATCTTGCTTGTATCGTGACCATAAAGCTCTTCTAGATGCCTTGTTTCTACATTATTAATGCCTTTGGCTACTTCAAAAAGAGCCTTGTTTATCCTAGAATTTTTATAATAAGGATGCGACATAATCACAACAGATTTCATACCTATTCCTATAAATTTATTTCATAATACAAAAGGCTATTTAGGCTCTTCTAAGACAACCATCTCTCCCTCTTCACTTTGGAAAAGAGCGAATTTCCCTTTTATATGAACACTAATTTTACTGTCTTTCAGTAAAATTCCCGTAGCGCTTTTTTGCCTTTTTAAACTATATGACCTATCATCACTATCTATCATAGAGGCGGTCTGCCAACCGTCATCACTAGTTATTTTCATAGCATATAGCATGCTTGAATACTCTTTAGTCTCTACATTTTTTGAGATTTTTGGCTCAGAAGTTGTGGCGCAACCGAACATAAAAAAGACTAAGAGTAAACAGGTAAAATATTTTTTCATATTATGACTTCCTTTATAGTGTATTAAAAACCCTATCGCCCGCATCACCAAGACCCGGAACTATATAGTTTTTCTCGTTAAGTTTCTCATCTATCGCTGCCGTATAAACCTCTATATCAGGATAAATTTCACTAAATCTCTTTAGTCCCTCAGGAGCTGCGATAATAGATATAAATTTAATATTTTCCACTCCATTTTGTTTTAGGAATTTAACAGCATCTATCGCAGTTCCACCGGTAGCAAACATAGGATCAATTATAATAGCGGTTCTATTTGTCGCATCTTGAGGGAGTTTTGCATAAAAAAACTCAGCTTCGGCGGTTTTTTCATTTCTTTGAAAACCCAAAAAACCGACACTAGCATCAGGAATTATCTTAAATACGCTATCAAGCATACCAAGAGCCGCCCTTAAAATAGGGCATATCATAATTTTAGTAGCAAGCTTTTTAGCTGTCGTATTTGCAACCGGAGTTGCTACGGTTACATCGCGTAACTTTAGATCTCTGGTCGCCTCAAAAATCATCAAATAGCTTATCTCGTCAACTAGCATTCTAAACTGAAAAGGCTCTGTGTTTTTATCCCTTAAAATCGCCAATTTGTGCTCTATTAAGGGATGAGAAATCAATTTGATGTTTTTCATATTAAAAGCCTTTTTCAAGTTTTTCTATATAAGCTTTTATATCAAAATCTTTTACTCTAGCCACTCCATCTTCTACCGCAGCTTGCGCTACTGCCGGAGCTACAGCTGTAAGCACGCGTTTGTCAAAAGGCTTTGGTATGATATAGTCTTTACCAAATTTTAGCTCATCTACTCCAAAAGCCTTGCAAACCTCAGCAGGCACAGGCTCTTTAGCTAATTTCGCAAGAGCTTTTGCTGCAGCCATTTTCATATTTTCTGTTATCTTTTTGGCTCTGACATCAAGCGCTCCACGGAAAATAAAAGGAAAGCCAAGTACATTATTTACTTGGTTTGGATAATCGCTTCTACCAGTTCCCATCATCACATCATCTCTTACCTCTTTAACCTCTTCAGGAAAAATCTCAGGCGTAGGATTTGCAAGTGCGAAGATTATAGGCTCAGGATTCATAGTTTTTACCATCTCTTTAGTTAAAACTCCTGGCTTACTAAGCCCTAAAAACATATCAGCGCCCTTCATAGCATCGCCTAGAGTTCTATCGGTCGTATTTACAGCAAATTCTAATTTTTCGGTCGTTAAATCATCTCTTTCGTCATGAAGCACACCCTTACTATCAACCATAACTATATTTTTAGCACCAAGCAGCCTATACATTCTGGCACATGCTATACCGGCGGCTCCTGAACCGCTTACCACGATCTTTATCTTTGTTATATCTTTACCTGAAATTTCAATCGCATTAATAAGCCCTGCACTAGTTATCATAGCTGTTCCGTGCTGATCATCATGCATTACAGGGATATCTACAGCTTCTTGAAGTTTTCTTTCTATTTCAAAGCATTTAGGGGCTTTGATATCCTCTAAATTGATACCACCGAAAGTAGGGGCTATAGCTTTACAAATTTCAACTATCTTCTCAGGATCTTTCTCGTCTATCTCGATATCAAAAGCATCTACGTTTGCAAATTTTTTAAATAAAACAGACTTGCCTTCCATTACTGGTTTGCCAGCTACCGCTCCGATATCGCCTAGTCCTAAAACAGCTGTACCATCAGTAATAACAGCAACTAAATTAGCCTTATTTGTGTATTTATACGCAAGTTCGTTATCTTTACTTATCTCTTTGCAAGGCTCTGCAACACCCGGCGTATAGGCCTTAGATAGATCCTCTGCTGTCGCGCAAGGAGTCTTTACCTTTATCTCTATCTTTCCACCTATATGATAATCAAGCGATTCTTCTTTTGTTACGTGCGCCATTTTTATTCCTTTATTATGTTTTTTATTCTATTTTTAACCTCATCGCTTCCAAGCACTTCAAGCACTTCAAAAATCGATGGTGATACGCTTGAACCAGTTAAACTGACCCTTAGCGCTTGAGCTAGATCTTTTAGCTTAATTCCATTTGCTTCAAGAAATTTATTAGTAAGCTCTTCATATCCCTTGGCATCCAAATTTTCATTTAAAATTTCACCAAATTTAGCCAAAATTTTCAAGCTTGTTTCGTTAATAAATTTAGCATAAGCTTTCTCGTCATAAACCTTGGGAGTATTTATTATCACTCTTGCACTATCGCTCATCTCAACCAAAGTTTTCGAGCGTTCACGAAGCGAGTTTAAAAGCACTTCGCCCTTTGGCATGGATTTAAAATCAACCCCAAATTCCATCATCTCTTTTGCAAGTCTATCATAAGGCAAGGTCTTGATATAATGGGCATTTAGCCAATCCAGTTTTTGAGCATTATATGTACTTGAGCTCTTGTTTATATCATGCGGATCAAAATATTTTAACATATCCTCCATGCTAAAAATTTCATCATCGCCGTGGCTCCAGCCAAGTCGCACTAAGAAATTTAAAAGCGCTTCAGGCAGATAGCCCATACGTTTATACTCCATTACATCAGTTGCACCGTGACGTTTGCTTAGTTTTTTGCCGTCTTCGCCGTTTATCATAGCCACATGAAAGAATTTTGGTTTCTCAAATCCAAGCGCATCGTATAAAACTATCTGTTTTGGGGTATTAGATAGATGATCATCACCTCTTATTACATGAGTTACACCCATGAGCGCGTCATCAACTACAACTGTAAAATTATAAGTAGGAGTGCCATCACTTCTAGCAATTATAAAGTCATCTAGTATATCTTCAACCCTAAATTTAACCTCGCCCTTTATACCGTCATTTATTAAAATCTCACCATCAAGCGGAGCTTTAATACGTATAACAGGATCTATACCCTCAGGCGGAGTGCCCTTAAAATCGCGATATCTATTATCATACTTAGGTCTTTCTTTTCTTGCCTCTTGCTGAGCACGTAGCTCGTCAAGCTCACTCTTGCTCATATAACATTTATAAGCATGCCCTGAGTCTAGAAGCTTTTGCACGAAAGCCTTATATACGTCAAATCTTTTGGATTGGTAGGTAACTTCACCATCGTGATCTAAGTTGCACCAATCAAACGCTTCTTTGATCGCGATTGTAGCCTCTTGCGAGTTTCTTTTTAAATCGGTATCTTCTATGCGGAGTAAAAATTTGCCGCCATTTTTTCTAGCATACAAATAACTATAAAGCGCTGTTCTAAGCCCTCCGATATGCAGGTATCCCGTAGGCGAGGGGGCAAATCTTGTAACTATCATAATTTTGCCTTATCTAACTTAAATATTAAAATGTTATAATGCCAGCAATTATATTTATTTTAGACTTAAACAAAGGTTTCATATGTCAAAAAATATCTTTTTTTTAACTTTTTTATTGAGCTTAAATTTTGCCTTCGCCCAGATGGTAAATGGCATTGCGGCAGTAGTTGAAAACGAGCCTATAACCCTTCATGAGCTATATAAAACTTCACAAATTCTAAAAACGGACGAGAGAAATGCTTTAAATTTCCTGATTAAGGACAGGCTTGAAAAAGCTCAGATAAAAGCACTTAAAATAGAAGCAAACGACTTTGAAATTAGTGAAAAAATAAAAAAAATCGCTCAAGAAAGCGGACTAAGTGTATCACAACTAAGAAATAATATAATTTCACAAGGCATGGATTATACGAAATTCAAAGAAGATGTTGCAAATGGCATAAAGCAAGAAAAGCTATATCAAAATATCTTTAAAGATGCCAGAATTAACGTTACTCCGGAGGCTGCAAAGGCCTATTTTGAGCAAAATCCGCAGATGTTTTTACAATTTAACCAGATAAAAATGACTAGATACATAGCTCAAAGCAGAGACTCTTTAGAGATGATACAAGCATCTCCTATGAGCATGCGCCAAGAGGTAAATACAGAAAATTTAGAGCTAAAAAGCGAACAGATACCTCCTCAGCTAAGAGCTGTTTTAAACAAAACACCAAATGGCTCTTTCACACCGATTTTTCAAACTCCTAGCGGATTTGAGATGTTTTTAGTAAATTTAAAATCAGGCGAAGTTCTACCAAATTTTCAAGATATTCAAAACGAGGTCATGTCAACTATCTATAATTTTGAACAAGACCGCGTAGTGACCGAATATTTTAATAAGCTAAGAGCAAAAGCGGATATAAAATATCTAAGATAAATAAATAAGCGTTTATTGCGCTTGCCTATTATGATATATTAACCTTTGTTACATGATCAAAAATAGGGTCTTTTAAGATAAAATCAAAGCTCTTTCTATCTACCCAGCCTACACACTTATCACTATCATACAGTTTTAGTAAAAATCCTGCCATCTGCTCGCTTGTGTGGTAGTTTTTGTAATTTTTAGCATAATCGTACTCATCAGCATCTATAGCAACTTGCTTAAATTCGCTCTGCGTTGTTGCCGGAGCTAAAATTTTAGCACTCATTTTTGCATTATTTGACTTAAGCTGCCTATAAAGCGCTTCAGTAAATGCACTTACATAAAATTTAGTCGCACAATATACCCCAAAGCTATCAACCATACTATATCCGCAAGCGGAAGAGACATTTATAAGCTGAGTACCATCAACGTTTTGATAATCTCTCACAAAAAGAGTTGAAAATATACTCAAAGCTTTTATATTTAGATCAAGCATCTGCTCCATTTTTTCTAAATTTTGGCTTCCTATAGCCGCGCTATCACCAAATCCGGCATTATTTATCCATGTTTTTATCTGATAAATTTTTAGCTCATCATAAATTTTATAGACATTTTCTATCTTTGAAAGATCACAAATTTTAATGATTATATCAACCATAGGAGCAAATTTTAAAATCTCGTTTCTTAAGCTCTCTAGTCTTTGAGCTCTCCTGGCTATCAAAATCAAATTTTCGCCACGCCTAGCAAAAGCTTTTGCCGCTTCAAGCCCTATACCAGAACTTGCACCAGTAATAAGAGTGTATTTTTTCATAAATTCTCCTCTAAATTTTATAAATTGAGCCAAAATACAGATAAGAAGATAATTCGGCAGAGTAAAAACTCCGCCAGAATTTTAATGTCTTGAAAGATAGTTAGTGTCGTAATTGTTATTAATAAAATCTTTGTTTTCCATCATTGTTAGATGAAAATCTCGAGTAGTCTTTATACCTTGTATAACAAGCTGCTCAAGCGCAACTCTCATCTTGTGAATCGCTTTATTTCTGTCCTCATCCCACACTATAAGCTTACCTATCATGCTATCATAAAAAGGAGGTATAGAGTAGTCTTGATAGATATGGCTATCCATTCGCACATTTCGTCCACCCGGGCAAACATATTTTGTTATCTTTCCAGGGCAAGGGGTAAAGCTATTTGGATCTTCAGCAGTGATTCTGCACTCTATCGAGTGTCCTTTTAGCTTTATACTATCTTGACTTGGCAAAACACCGCCCTCGGCAACTCTTATCATAAGCTCTATAATATCAATTCCGCTTACCATTTCGCTAACGCAGTGTTCGACTTGAAGGCGCGTATTCATCTCGATGAAATAAAAATTCAGATCCTTATCCACTAAAAATTCAAATGTTCCAGCACCCTCATAGCCTATCGCTTTAGCCGCTCTGATGGCTGTCTCATGAAGTCTAGAGCGAGTATCATCGTCAAGCAATATAGCTGGACTCTCTTCGATCAATTTTTGATGTCTACGCTGCATAGAGCAGTCTCTCTCGCCTATGTGAATTACGTTTCCATGACTATCGCCTACTACTTGAACCTCGATATGGCGCGGATTTAAGATATATTTTTCCATATACATTGTCCCGTCGCCAAAGGCGCTCATAGCTTCGCTCTCGGCAGACCAAAACGCCTTTTCTATATCCTCTTCTTTTTCTACTACACGCATACCGCGTCCGCCACCACCTGCGGCAGCTTTTAAAATAACAGGATAGCCGATTTTTTTAGCAAGCTCTTTAGCCGCTTTTACATCAGCTACGGCTCCGTCAGAACCAGGTATTACAGGCACACCCGCTCTTTGCATCATCTGTTTTGCTTTACTTTTATCGCTCATTAGAGCCATAGCCTCTACGCTAGGGCCTATAAATTTAAGGTTATGATGAGAGCAGATTTCAACAAAATTTTGATTTTCGCTTAAAAAACCATATCCGGGAAATATCGCATCAGCTTCGCTTATCTCGGCCGCGGAAATAATAGCGGGAATATTTAGATAGCTATCACTTGATCTGGGATTTCCTATACAAATAGCAGCATCAGCGTATTTGACGTAAAGTGCATCTCTATCAGCAGTGGAATAAACGACGATCGCCTCTTTGCCCATCTCTTTGATTGTTCGCAAGGCTCTTAACGCTATTTCGCCGCGGTTTGCGATTAAAACTCTTTTGATCTCCATTAAATTTTCTCCACTCCAAATAAAGACATTCCAAATTCTACAGGTTGTCCATCAGACACTAGAGCCTCTGTGATAACGCAATCAAATTCCGCTTCGATCTCGTTCATGATTTTCATAGCTTCAATAATGCCTATAACTTCGCCTCTTCTTACTTTTTGCCCCACTTTGACAAAAGGCGCCGCACCAGGGCTTGGAGCTACGTAAAATGTTCCTACCATAGGCGATTTTATACTCTCTTTTGAAGATGGGGCTTGCTTAACTTCAGAGCTAACCACGACATTTACAGGCGTGGGAGCAGGAGCTGGCGCTTGAGGCATAGGCTGAGGAAGCTCACAACAATCAGCGAATTTTTCAAGCTCAACCTCAAAATCTCCGCTTTTAATCTTAATGCGATTCATATCCATTCCGTTAAAAAACTCGATCAACTCTTTGATGTCTTCTTTTTTCATAAAGCTTCTCCTAAAATTTTAAACTAACTAGGTATTGTAGCAAAAAAAGCTAAATTTTAAGGTTTATTTTTATTTTTTAAGGCTTTGTCGGTAACACTAAATTTGTGGTTAAAAGGGTAAAATTTCGCGCCGGTTTATAGCAAAGAAAAGCCTAAATATCTTTATTTGATTAAATTTATTTATTGGTTTTTGAACCAAGCAAATTTATAAATCCAAACATAAAGAGACTCAAAACAACCAAAATCAAGCTCAAAATAAGCGCGCGCTCGTTTTCTCCGTCATAAACTGCGTTAAATATAGCAAGCGAGATGGTGTCGGTTTTGCCTACGATATTTCCACCTAGCATCAAAGTGATACCGACCTCCCCAAGTCCTCTTGCAAGTGCGAGGATAAGAGCTGAAACAACGCTCCTAAAGATGTTTGGTATCATGATAAAAAGCGCGATTTCAAATTTATTTTTACCAAGGCTCTGCCCTGCTTCAATGAGGCTCTTTGGAAAGCTCTCAAGCACGCTTGCAACGGGCTTAACCAAAAGCGGAAGTCCTGCCAAAAAAGAAGCCACAACAAGAGCGCTAAAGCTAAAAACTATCTGCAAATTTAGCATTTGACCCAAAAATGAGTTTCGCCCCAGCAAATAAAGCAGCAAAAAGCCAGTGGCGATAGGCGGAAATATAAGCGGAAACATCACAACCGCTTCAAAGACCGCTTTAAATTTGCCCTTGTAAAAGGCTAAAAAATAAGCTATCGGAAGCCCGATAAATACGAAGAAAATGAAGGTTATACAAAGCGTCTTTGCGCTTAAGATAAGCGGATGAACGAGCCAATTAAGGCTCGCAAGATCACTTAAGTCCAAATTTGGCAAAAATCTCCTTTGAACGCTCGGTCTTTAACTCATCTATAAATTTACCGCAGTCTGCGTGTTTGTCGCACGCTGCAAGCTTAGCTGCGCTTATAAAAACAGGGCTATAAAGGCTCTCGTCTACATAGATAACCGAGCCAAATTCGCCTCTTCCAGCTTCTGCTTCGGTTGAGTTGATAAAGCCTGCATCAACTTCGTTGTTTAGCACGTAAGCCACCACTTGAGGCACGCCTGCAACTGCAAGCATTTTTGAGCCGACATCTTTTTCTAAATTTGAATTTTTAAGAAATTCTGTCGTGCGGATACCGTAAATCGCCTTTTTAGCATCAGGCATCGCGATTCGCTCGAATTTCACGATATCTTTGATATCATTTATCGTCTTTCCTTTTGGTGTCACAAGAGCCAAAGTGCCTTTTCCTAGGCGCTCATAGCCCTTTATCTCAAGTCCGCTTTTGTTTAAAAACGCCTCATCGCCCACTATCACAGCCATCTTGCCTTCTGCGGCTTGGATAGTGATCTGCTTGATGTTTGCAAAGGCACCTTCTACATTTACGCCTTCTTTTTTAAGATTTTCAATAACCGCAGTAACCGGCTTTTTATATCCGCCACCGGCACCTACGAGTAAATTTTCCGCACCGAGTGCAAAAACCGCAATCAGGCTTAGAAGAGCTATCTTTTTCATTCTGTTTTTCCTTTTATCAAAATAATATTCAGCGATAATATAAAATATAATCTTATATACTAATTAAAACGCATTTTTCTAAAATTTTTATAGTAATTCTATATATTTTTATATTTTATAAAATTTAAATCCATCCAGCCTGCACAAATGATGATAAAATACAAAAAAGGAAAAGCATGAAGATAGCGATAAACGGACTTAGCGGTTTTGTAGGCGGTTACGTAAGTAAATTTTTAGCAAGCAAAGGCTATGAGATAGTGCCTATAAAAAGAGCTTTATATAACGATACTCAAAGGCTCAAAGAAGCCATTGAAAGTGCCGATGTCATCATAAATTTGGCAGGTGCAAACATCTCTAAAAAATGGAGCGAAGAGTATAAAAAAGAGCTTTATTCAAGCAGGATTAACACAACTAAAAATTTAGTAAAAGCCATGAGCCTTCTAAAAAATCCGCCAAAAATTTTCATCTCAACTTCGGCTGTCGGCATATATAAAAGCGGCGAGGAACACGACGAAAGCTCGGATAGATACGACGAGGGATTTTTAGGAAGGCTTGCCAAAGAGTGGGAAAATGAGGCATATAAGGCAAAAGAATTTGGCGTTAAAACCGTGATATTTCGCCTTAGTGTAGTGCTTGGTAATGGCGGCGCGTTAGAAAAAATGCTTCCGATTTTTAAATTTGGTCTTGGCGGGATCTTAGGAGACGGCAAGCAGGGATTTTCATGGATAGTCATAAAGGATCTTGCAAGAGCGTATGAATTTGTGATAAACAGCCAAAAAGAGGGCGTTTATAACCTATCTTCGCCAAATCCCGTAACAAATAAAATTTTTACCGCCTCACTCGCCAAAGCGCTAAATCGCCCAGCCTTTTTCAAAGTGCCAAATTTCGCACTCAAGCTTAAATTTGGTGAAGGAGCCGTGATACTGCTTGAAGGACACAAGGTCTATCCTGCAAATTTGCTTGCACAAGGATTTAAATTCGAGTATGAAAATATAAGCGACGCTCTGGAAAATTTGATTTGCTAGAGCGAATTTAACGATAGCTAAAAGAAGTTGTGATAAAATCCAAAGAAACCAAAAAGGAAGTTATAAATGGGTCTAAAAAGCGATAGATGGATACGAAAAAAAAGCCTAGAAGAGCGCATGATAGTGCCTTTTTGCGAGGAGCAAGTAGGCAAAGGTGTCGTAAGCTACGGAGTTAGTAGCTACGGGTATGACATAAGAGTCGGAAATGAGTTTAAAATTTTTACAAATGTCGGCGGCACGGTCGTAGATCCAAAGAATTTCGACGAAAAAAACGTAGTTGATTTTGTTGGCGATGTATGTATAGTTCCGCCAAATTCTTTTGCGCTTGCTCGCACGGTCGAGTATTTTAATATGCCTGATAACGTGCTAGCCATCTGCCTTGGCAAGAGCACCTACGCTCGCTGCGGTATCATCGTGAACGTAACGCCGTTTGAGCCGGGGTTTAAGGGACATATTACGATTGAAATTTCAAACACAACCCCGCTTCCGGCTAAAATTTACGCAAACGAAGGCATAGCGCAAGTTTTATTTTTAGAAGGCGATGAGCCGTGCGAAGTGACATACGCCGATAAAAAGGGTAAATATCAAGCTCAAGAAGGCATAACGCTACCTAGAATTTTAAAATAAATTTTGGCTTTAAAAGCAGGTTTTAAATTTTAAGTTAAAAGTGTAGTTTAGCTGATAAAAACCGCCAGATGAGCTAAATTTTGGTATATATTTTGCTTAAGCTTTATAAAATAAACTTTTTAGGAAATAAAGATGTTTAACGGAAAAAATATTTTAATCACCGGCGGAACAGGAAGCTTCGGTAAGAAATACACCGAAATTTTGCTTAAGAATTTTAAGCCAAAAAGGCTAATTATCTACTCAAGAGACGAGCTTAAGCAATACGAAATGGCTCAAGTTTTTAAAAATCCCGCAATGAGATATTTTATCGGCGACGTGCGAGATGAAAAGAGGCTTAAAACCGCGATGGACGGGGTTGATTTTGTCATTCACGCAGCCGCGATGAAGCACGTTCCCATAGCCGAATATAACCCGATGGAGTGCATCAAAACAAATATCAACGGCGCTCAAAACGTCATTGACGCAGCCTTTGCTTGCGGAGTAAATAAAGTGATCGCACTATCAACGGACAAAGCGTGCAATCCTGTAAATTTATACGGAGCGACCAAGCTTGCTAGCGATAAGCTATTTGTCGCGGCAAACAACATAGCAGGCAGTAAAAAAACTCGCTTTAGCGTCGTAAGATACGGCAATGTCGTCGGCTCTCGAGGCTCGGTAGTGCCGTTATTTAAAAGACTCATTCAAGAAGGCGCAAAAGAGCTTCCTATAACGCATGAGCAGATGACGAGATTTTGGATCACTCTTGAGCAAGGAGTAAATTTCGTTCTTAAAAATTTCGAGCGCATGAAGGGTGGAGAAATTTTCATACCTAAAATTCCTTCAATGACCATGCTTGATCTTGCACGCGCCCTTGCGCCTGAGCTTAAAGTCAAAATCATAGGCATAAGGCCGGGAGAGAAAATGCATGAAGTGATGGTTGGAAAAGACGATGCGCACCTAACCTACGAATTTAGCGACCACTACGTGATAAGCCCGTCCATTCAGTTTGCGACTATACAAGACTTTTCGACAAATGCGCTTGGCGAAAGAGGCAAACTTGTAGAAGACGGGTTTGAATACAGCTCAAATACTAATAAGATTTGGCTTGATAAAGAGGGTCTTTTGGAGATGATAAATGATAGCTTATAGCAAGCAACAGATCACAAATAGCGATATAGCAGCCGTTTGTGAAGCTATGCAAGCGGAAATTTTAACAGGCGGAGATAAGGTGGCTCAATTTGAAGCGGCCATTTGCGAATATGTCGGAGTAAAACACGCAGTAGTAATGAATTCGGCAACTTCTGCGCTTCACGTCGGATATCTTGCTCTTGGCGTCAAGGAAAACGATGAGGTTATAACTACGCCTTTAACCTTTGCGGCAACGGCAAACGCAGCTCTTATGGTCGGCGCAAAAGTGAAATTTTGCGATATAAAATTTGACGGAAATATAAACGAAAACAAACTTTCTGAGCTCATCACCTCAAAAACAAAGGTCATAACTCCTGTTGATTTTGGCGGAAACGGCGTAAATATAATAGAAATTATGAAAATAGCTCGCGCAAAAGGCATAAAAGTGCTTGATGACGCCTCACATGCGCTTGGTAGCACCATAGAAGGAGTTAAAGTAGGCTGCCATGCGGACGCAAGCGTGTTTAGCTTCCATGCGATTAAGCCTATCACTACTTTTGAGGGCGGTGCGCTTGTAACAAACGACGACGAGATAGCCAAAAAAGCGCGTCTGTATAGAAGTCACGGAATTTCTAAAACCGAACTTTGGCACAGCGATATGAGCCTGCTTGGATACAACTACCGCCTAAGCGACGTAGCTTGCGCGCTTGGGCTAAATCAGCTTAAAAGGCTTGATGAGATGATAGCTGTGCGAGAGAGTATAGCGCAGTTTTACGACGAAAGATTTGAGAAAAATCCATACTTTAGCACTATAAAAATTCCTCAAAACAAAAAAAGCTCGCGTCATCTTTATCCGATCTTGCTTTTTAGCAATCTTTGGAATTCAAAAGAAGAAATTTTTAAAGAGCTTCATTTAAGAGGTGTCGGCGTGCAAGTGCATTATAAACCGACTTATCAGTTTAGCTTTTATACCAAGCTTTACGGAGAGATCGAGCTAAAGACGGCGGAGGATTTTTACAAAGCCGAACTTAGTTTGCCGTGCCACCAGAGCATGAGCATGGATGACGCAAAATTCGTAGCCGATACTCTGCTTGAGGTGCTTAGCGAATTTTCAAATCAAAGGCGCGATATATGAATCTTTGCGTCATACCTGCTCGCGGCGGAAGCAAGCGGATACCGCATAAAAACATCAAAGACTTTGCGGGCTTGCCGCTCATTGCTCACAGTATAAAAAGTGCACTAAATTCGGGCATTTTTGACGAAGTAATAGTAAGTACAGACGATGAAGATATCGCAAGAATTTCGCTTAAATTCGGCGCAAAAGTGCCGTTCATGCGAGAAGCCAATTTAAGTGATGACTTTGCGACTACAAGCGATGTCATGAAAGACGCCTGCCTTAAAATGGGCGAAAATTTTAAAAACGTCTGTTGCCTTTATGCTACGGCTCCGCTTTTAACGGCTGAAATTTTGCGTGAGGCTTACGATAAATTTCAAGATAATAAGTGTGAGTTTTTATTTTCCGCTTGCGAATTTAGCTTTCCTATCCAGCGTGCAATCAGGCTTGATGAAAAAGGCGCGGTAAATATGTTTTATCCGCAACATCTAAGCACTCGCTCGCAAGATTTAGAAAGAGCGTATCACGACGCAGGACAGTTTTATTTCGCAAAACGCGAGGCGTGGCTTGCGCAAAAGCCGATATTTGCGGCACATTCCAGAGCATTTATCCTGCCAAGACACTTGGTATGTGATATTGACACGCTTGCAGATTTTGAGTTCGCACAAAAACTTTATAGAATCAATCATGAGCTTTGAAAAACTTGCAAATTTAAAAACACTGATAAGAGCCGATAGCTCCGTAACTATCGGACACGGACACATCAGGCGAGATCTTGTTCTTGCAAAAAAATTCAAAGACATCAGCTTTGCTTGCATAAATTTTGAAGGCTCGCTCATAAACGAGATAAATTCCCCTGTTTTTACTCTTAAAACAAACGATTTAGATGAGCTAATAAGTCTTATAAACGATCATAAATTTGAACTTCTTGTCATTGATCACTACGGCATTAACTACGAAGATGAAAAGACGATAAAAGAGGCTACGGGAGTTAAAATTTTAAGCTTTGACGATGAGTATAAGCGCCATTTTTGCGATATTTTATTAAACGTAAACATATTTGCCAATGCTAAAAAATATGAAAATTTACTGCCTCCCGCTTGTGAAATTTGGTGCGGGCAAGAATTTATGCTGGTAAGAGATGAATTTTATCAAGAAAAAAAGATAAAAAGAGAGAAAATTTATGACGTTTTTATCGCACTTGGCGGAACAGATATACAAAATTTGAGTGCAAATTTAGCGCTTAAACTACTTGAAAAAAATTTAAAAATCGTCCTTGTTACAACAAGTGCAAATGCAAATTTAAACGCGCTTAAAAAGCTTGAGAAAAGCTATAAAAACCTAACTCTTTTTACCGACTCAAATCAAATCGCAAGGCTAATGAACGAGAGTAAAGAACTTATAATTTCAGCAAGTTCTCTTATAAATGAAGCGCTTGTTTTGGGCGCAAATTTCAGTGCGGTTATGGTTGTAAACAATCAAAAACAGATGTATAAATGGCTTATAGAAAACGGATATAAAGCCTATACAAGCGAGGAGATATGATCCGTCTTATAAATTTTACCGAGCTTACAAAAGAGCAAAAGATGATGGTTTTTGATTGGCGAAACGATGAGCGAGTAGCGAAATTTATGCGCTCAAAAAATATAAACTTAAACGAGCATCTTAAATTTATCAAAAACTTAAAAACCGCACATGATAAAATTTACTTTTTGGTAAAGGAAAATGACGAATTTATCGGTGTGATCGACTTTATAAACATAAGCGATGAGGAGTGTGAATTCGGACTTTATGCAAATCCGAATTTAAAAAATCAAGGCGTAAAATTAATGCAAATTATAATTAACTATGCGTTTAGCGAGCTAAAGGTTTTTAGGCTCAATTCATGCGCTTATAATTTCAATGAAAAAGCCATTGCGCTTTATGAAAAATTTGGCTTTGAAATTTATGATAAAGATGATCAAATGAGCTATCTAAGGCTTACAAAAGCGAATTTACAAGGCAAAACAATATGAAAATAGGAAATTTTGATACAGATAAAAGCGTATTTATCATCGCCGAACTCTCAGCCAACCACTCAGGAAGCTTGGAGACAGCGATTCAAACCATAAAAGCAGCCAAACGCGCCGGAGCCGATGCGATAAAGTTACAAACATATACTGCCGATAGTCTTACGCTAGATTCTCAAAAAGAAGACTTTATGATACGAGGCGGGCTTTGGGACGGGAGAAATTTATACGAACTTTACGAGCAAGCTATGACTCCCAGAGAGTGGCACGAGCAGCTTTTTAACACTGCGCATAAGGAGGGCTTGATCTGCTTTTCAAGCCCGTTTTGCAAAGACGATGTGGATTTTTTAGAGCAATTTAACCCACCCGCTTATAAAATCGCCAGCTTTGAAGCGGTTGATTATGATTTTGTAGAGTATGTGGCTCGAAAAAACAGACCGCTTATTATCTCAACCGGCATTGCCACGCGCGATGAGATATCAGAGATAGTGCAAATTTGTAAAAATACGGGCAATAACGAAATCGCTCTTTTAAAATGCACTTCAAGCTACCCTGCTAGGTTAGATGAGATGAATTTGCTAAATATACCTTATATGAAAGATGAATTTGGCGTGCAAATAGGCTTTAGCGATCATACTTTAGGTATCGTTGCGCCCGTTGTAGCGGTAAGCTTGGGAGCACGCATAGTTGAAAAGCATTTTATACTAAATAAAGACGTAAAAAGCGTAGATGACGCTTTTTCGCTTGATGAGACAGAATTTGCGCAAATGGCAAAAGCAGTGCGAGATGCTGAAGCCTTGCTTGGTAAAAAGCAGTTTATCTCAGGTGGCGAAAGCCGTAAATTTGCTCGCTCGCTTTATGCAAGCAAAGATATAAAAGCGGGAGAAATTTTTAGCGATGATAACGTAAAAAGCGTGCGTCCAAGCTATGGGCTTCATCCTAAATTTAAAAAAGAGTTGATAGGAAAAACGGCAAAAAGAGATATAGAATTTGGCGAAGCGATAAAACAAGAGGATCTATAAAAAAGGAGAAAAAATGGGCAAAAAGATAGACAAAAAAGAGAAAATAGACACAAGTCATTTAAGCACAAAAGAGGCTAAGAATAAAGCCGATAGTCAAGCAGAGCAGATACAAAACCCTATCTTTGAAAGAAACCTTCAAGCGTTATTTCAGCAAGATGAAATTCTAGCCGCTAGGCTCTTTGCTATGGGTGCTCAAGACAAATACGAGGTTTTTATAGGAAAAGACCCTCTTGATATAAACATAATTGATAGCAAAAGCTTTAAATACATATACGAAAATCCCGTAAAAGACACGCACGATATGCTTGAAAGTCTTGAAAAACAGTATAAGCGCTATCCGATTATGTATTTTTACGGACTTGGCAACGGAATTTTATATAAAGCTCTACTTTGCAATGAAACACACAAAAGAATAGTCGTAGTTGAGCCAGAGCTAGAAATAATTTATATCGTGTTAAATTTAATAGATCTATCAAACGAATTTGCTAACGAGCGACTAACTCTGTTTTATTCGGAATTTGCAAACTATTCACAGTTTTATTATCTAGTAGCTAAAAGCGAATTCAATATGTATGCTAAGCTTTACGATTTGCATATACATACGACTTTTTATGACTTCTTCGCAGATGATTATAAAAGAATAAATCAAGAGTTTACAAAAGCAATATCACAAATGGTAGTAAGCAACGGAAATAGTATAGATGATATGCTTATCGGAGTAAAGCACCATATAGAGAATTTGCCTGCCATGATAACAGGATACTCTTATGTCGATCTTGTTAAAAAGCGCTACAAACTAATGGATACAGCCATAGTTGTATCGACAGGACCCAGTCTTGATAAACAGCTTGCAACGCTTAAAAAATTCGCTCCATACGTCACGGTCATCAGCCTTGATGCCTCTTATCCTATACTATTAAAGCATGGCATAAAGCCCGATTACGTAACATCTATCGAAAGAGTTGTAGCAACTTCAAGCTTTTTTAAAAAACGATACCGAAAATTTGATAAAGATATATATTTTATAGTCGCTTCACTAACTCACAAGCAAACTATAAAAAATATATTGCCACGAAGACTTACTCTAACCATGAGACCTCAAACAAGTGAGCTTGTATTCAACTTAAAAGACTACGGATATCTTGGCATAGGACATTCCACTGCCAACCAAGCTTACCAACTGGCCTATGCACTAGGACATAAAAATATAGTATTGATAGGTCAGGACTTAGCCTTTGCTCCTGATGGCAAATCACACGCAACAGGTCATGCATTTGCTCAAGCAGAAGAGCACCTGTATACCAAAGCTTATGGCGGAGAAGGCGAGGTAAGAACTACTTATATATGGGACAAATTTAAAAACCAATTTGAAAAAGATATAGAAGAGTGTGGCAAAGAAGACATTGTCACATACAATTGCACCGAAGGCGGAGCTAGAATAGAAGGCGCTATTGAAAAGCCGTTTTTAGAAGTGATGAGTAAGCTTTGCAAAGATAAAAAAATTAAAGATTTTCCAAACATAAATGAAGTTAAAGAAAAAAGAGCAAATAAGTATCTTATGCAAGCATATAAAACGATATCTCAAAAAATAAAAACCCAAGAGTTTGTAAAAAGCAAAGTTGAAGAAGTATTTTTAAAAATAGCTCCACAAATAGATAGCATTATAAAGCTACGAGATGAACATAAAGTTAGCGAGAATCTATTTTCTAAATTAATTAAAATTTCAAATCAAATAGACAAAACAAAAGACATAATAACCAAAGTAAAATACCAAAAATATCTCGAAAATATAATATCTATATCTATCTATTATCAAGAATTAGAGCTCGCCAAGATCGCAGTTGCGCCAAGTGACACCACCATAGAGAAAGTAAACAAACTTATCGAATGGGTTGAAATTCACAAGTATTGGCTATTTTCTGTTGCAGGCGGATTAAATGCCGATATAGAGACCACCAAAAAAGCTTCAAGAAATTTAATAAAAGAGCTTAAAAAACGTGGATTGATCGAAAAATCAGATTTTAGTAAAGCAAAAGAAAATTTTAAATTTCAAATATGATAAAAATCTTAAGCCTAATTGACTAGGCTTAAGATTTTGAGTTTTAACAACTAAGCTATCTTAACACATTACAAGAAAGCCTTAAGTCGGAAAGCTTAAGGCTGGATATTTTAGAATTAATCCTGCACTGCTTATAAATCTAAAGCTCTTTGCAGGGCTTTAAGTAACATTTTTCCAGCTCCGTAAAAGCCATTAAGGCTTTTACTTCGCGTAGAAACGTTTTAATACTACTGAAGTAGTCTTAAAACGTTTTGTTGAACAGCGTTAGCTTGACTCATAGCATAACTTCCTGATTGAGCTAGGATGTTAAATTTAGAGAAGTTAGCTGATTCAGCAGCGAAATCAACATCCCTTATTTGAGACTCTGCTGATTTTACGTTTACTTGAGTAACTGTTATATTATTAACTGTTGCTATTAATTGATTTTGAACAGAACCTAGGTCAGAGCGGATGAAGTCAAGTGTACGTTGAGCAGACTCGGCTATATCCATAACCGCCATCGCACCTCTTAGAGTCATTACGCCTGCAGATTGAGCCGATGTCATTACGGCACTGGTCATTCTTTGAAAGCCCATAGCGGCTGCTAGTTGAGGATCTATCTGACCTTTGATATCTCTTAGTGAAACAGAAGCTTGATTACCTCCGTCACCTGTTTTACCGCCAGCAGTAGTAGAGCTGAATGCTACTGAAAATTTACCAGTACTATCAGCAGATTTTATTTTTATATCTCTACCGTCTAGGCGAACTAAATTTATCCTACCCAGAAACATACCTTTATCTACATCCACAACTCCAGCCACTTTTTCTGAAAAACCAAGGCTTTTAACTACTGCTTTCTCTGCTCCTACACCACCAGATATTCTTATGGCACGACCCTCTCGACTTGTTAAAACTAGTTTGCCTTCGGTATCTACAGAAGCTTCAACACCTGTTTGATCTTTTACCTTATTTATTGCATTTACAAGAGTTCCATTAGAGTCTCCTGCCAAGATATCAAGGTCGCCTATTTTGACACCATTTATATTAAGAGACTTTATTGATCCTGCTGTTATTGCTTTTGCAGCTATCATAGTAACGTCAAATGTTGCTCTAACTCCTGTTCTATCGGCTACCTTATTGATATTTTCAGCCAATACTCCTACACCTTTTCCAAGACCGTACGATAAGACAGCAGCCGCTACTTTTACGTTATTTACTCCATCAACATTTAGAAATGTAAGACTAACTGCTCCTTTTGCTGTAACAGATAGTAGCTTTGAGCTCTCAAATCTTGTTAAGCCGATCTTGTCTGATGTTGTAGCACCGATACTTGCTTTAACAGTTTGGTTTGAGTAAGCACCGATTTGGAACTCTTTGTTAGAGAATGTTCCGTTAAGCAGTTGCTGACCGTTGAAAGATGTTGTATTACCTATATTATCAAGTTCCTCCATAAGGCGAACGATATCGGCTTGAAGTGCTTGGCGAGACTGGGTTGTTTGTCCGTCTTGAGCTGATTGAGTAGCTTTAACTTTAATAGTCTCAAGAATTTTTAGCTGCTCATCCATAGCCTTATCTGCAACCTGGATGATACCGATGGCATCGTTTCCGTTTGCTATAGCTTGACCTAGAGAGCTTGCTTGTGCTCTAAGGCTATCTGCGATAGCAAGACCTGAAGCATCGTCTGCTGCTGTTTGGATTCTTAAGCCTGAGCTTAATCTACCAAGAGAGTTAGATAACATTCTATTGTTACCGACTGCGTTTGCATGTGTGTTAAGAGCGTTTACGTTAGTGTTAATGCGAAAACTCATTTTAAATCCTTTTAATTTTTAGTTACGACATCTTGTCGCACAAAAACTATATCGTGCGTTTTAAAAAAAAGTTTATAGCGGTTGAGAGAAAAATTTAAATTTTATTTTTGTATATTTTTTTTGATACAATTACTTCAAAATTTATAAAAGGTATATATTGATGAAAAACTTAATCATCGTAGAGTCGCCCGCCAAGGCAAAGACGATAAAAAATTTTTTAGGTAAAGACTACGATGTAATCGCTTCTAAAGGCCACATAAGAGACCTTCCTAAAACAACATTTGGCATAAAGATAGAAGATGACAAATTCACTCCCGAGTATAAAGTAAGCGCCGATCACTCCAAAGTCGTAAAAGAGATAAAAGAGCTTGCCAAAAGCGCAGATCAAGTCTATCTAGCAACTGATGAAGATAGAGAGGGAGAGGCTATAGCCTATCATATCGCAATGGCAATAGGCAAAAAGCCAGAAAGCTTGCCTAGAATAGTCTTTCACGAGATAACAAAGAGCGCTATCGATGTTGCGCTTAAAAACCCTCGCACAATAAATATGGATAGCGTAAATGCCCAACAAGCTCGCAGACTGCTTGACCGCATAGTGGGCTATAAACTCTCTCCGCTTTTAAATTTAAAAATTCAAAAAGGACTAAGCGCAGGACGCGTGCAAAGTGCGGCTTTAAAGATAATAGTTGACCGCGAGCGTGAAATTAAGGCGTTTAAACCTATAGAATACTACACGATAGACACGAAATTTAAAAAAGATTTAGAAGCCGAACTCATTAAATTTGAAAACCAAAAAATAGAAAAACTAACCATAACCAATCCCGACCGAGCAAAATACATAGTAGAAAATTTAAAAAGCGACAAATTTAAAATTCGCGAAATCGAAAGTAAAGAGCGCAAAACCGAGCCTCAACCTCCATTCATGACTTCAACACTTCAGCAAAGCGCAAGTAATCGCCTTGGCTTTAGCCCTAAAAAAACTATGATGATAGCACAAAATTTATACGAGGGCGTTGAGACTCACGAAGGCTTTATGGGTGCGATAACATACATGAGAACCGATAGCTTAAATTTAGCCAAAGAAGCGGTTGAAGCCGCAAGAGAGATTATTAAAAGCGAATACGGAGAGAAATACCTGCCAAGCAAGGCTAAAATTTACGCTACCAAAAGCAAAGGCGCACAAGAAGCTCACGAGGCGATACGTCCTACAAATTTAAGCTTTACTCCCGAAATCGCGGCTAAATTTTTAGAAAAAGACGCGCTTAAGCTTTATACTCTAATATATAACCGCTTTTTGGCATGTCAAATGAGCGCAAGTGTGAGCCAAACACAAAATGTCTTTGTAGAAGGAAGCAAAGGCGAATTTAAAATAAGCGGACGAAAGGTGCTATTTGACGGATTTTATAAAGCTTATGGGGATTTAGATAAGGATAAAATTTTGCCAAATTTAAATATCGGCGATGAAATGAGCTTGCAAAGTATATCAAGCAGCCAGCACTTTACCGAGCCGCCAAGCCGCTACTCTGAAGCCGGACTTGTCAAAAAGCTTGAAAGCCTTGGAATCGGACGCCCAAGCACCTATGCGCCGACCATCTCACTTCTAACCTCTCGAGACTACGTGAGAGTGGAAAAAAAGCAGCTCATACCAAACGAGATAGCATTTACTATGATGGGTGTGCTTGAAGAGCATTTTAGCGATATAGTAGATAGCGAATTTACCTCGGTTATGGAAGAAAAGCTTGACAGCGTGGCTGAGGATAAGATTGATTGGCAAAAGCTTTTAAGCGAATTTTACTATCCATTCATGGAAAAAATCTCAAGCGGCAAAACAAACATAAAGAGCCAAAAAGTAGCAACTCCGATCGGCGAAAAATGCCCTGAATGCGGTGGCGATTTACTTCTTAGAAAAGGGCGATTTGGTGAATTTATAGCTTGCGGAAATTTCCCAAAATGCAAATACTCACGCAATATTAAAAGCGAAAAAGAAGCCTTAGGCACAGAATCGCAAGATGCACCAAAGCCAAAAAAAGAGCTAAAAAAGATAGATGTGCCATGTCCAAAATGCGGAGGCGATATCGTAGAGAGAATAAGCAAGCGAGGTAAATTTTATGGATGCTCTAACTATCCTAAATGCAATTTCGTCTCAAACTACGAACCAGTAGCCGATAAATGCGTTGAGTGTGGCGGAGATATGATCAAAAAAGAGCTAAAAAAAGGAACGTTTCACGAGTGCACTAAGTGTAAGCAAAAGGTGCAGATAGAGGGCTAACTCCATTCTATCCACCTTTAAACCGTTTTAGCTAAAGCTATTAACAAGGGGATAAAATGGTAAAAATAGGTCTAATAAGCGATACTCATTTTAGACCGGAAATCGCACGTGAAGCGATTGAGATATTAAAAGGGCACGAAGTAAATTTGATCCTTCATGCCGGAGATATCGTTGAGCTTGAGACGCTAAAGGATCTAAAAAACTCAAATTTGCCTTATGCAGCGGTTTTGGGCAACAATGACTACCATTTGGCTAAATTTAAAGAGGAATTCGAACTATTTAACGAACCTCATATATTTAACTTTGAAAATCTAACAATCAAGCTCATGCACCATCCTAAATTTCTATCTGCAAATACCGATATAATCGTCTTTGGGCACACTCATAGTTTTACAGCGGTGTTAAACAATGATTCTCTTTTCATAAATCCGGGTGAAATTTGCGGACGTAAATATGGGAATTTTACTTTTGCCCTACTTTGCTGTCAAGATAAAAATTTCCAAGTTTTTAAATTTATAAAAACTCCTCAAGATGAAAAATTTAATGAGATTGAAGTAAATTTGGGCTAAATTTATATCTTCAATTCAAAGCCGGTTTAAATTTGATTTTGTATAATTGCTGGCTATTTTAAACTAAAATCCCTTATTTACGAGGAATAAAATATGAAAACAATAATGTTATGCGCTATTTGCTCCGTTAGCTCTGGAAACTGTTCAGAGGATTGCGGCTACTGCACGCAAAGTGCTAAAATAAAAACCGACATAGAAATTTACTCATTAAAATCTACGGAGCAGGTAGTCGCCGAGGCAAAAATGGCAGCCAAAAATCATGCATTAGGTTTTTGTCTGGTCACATCAGGCAGAGGACTTGGCAAGCTTGAAGGAAAAAAGGTCGAATTTATAGCTCGCACGGCAAGACAAATTAAAAAAGAGATTCCAGGACTAATGATTATAGCTTGCAACGGAGAAGCTAGCTACGAGGCGTTAAAAGAGATAAAAGATGCAGGAGTTTTTAGCTACAACCACAACTTAGAAACATCTCGCGAATTTTTTCCTAAAATTTGCACGACTCACAGTTGGGATGATAGATTTCAAACAAATTTAAATGCAAAAAGAGCCGGTCTTATGCTTTGCACGGGCGGAATTTACGGACTTGGAGAGAGTAACGAGGATAGAATTAGCTTTAGAAACAGCCTAAAAGAGCTTGAGCCATTTTCAAGCCCTATAAATTTCTTTATCCCACACCCCGCCCTACCAGTAAAACAACCTATGCTAAGCGTGCAAGAAGCCTTAAAAATAGTACGAGATACTAAAGAAGCTCTGCCTAATACTCGCATAATGATAGCTGGCGGAAGGGAGAAAATTTTAGGTGATAGACAATACGAGGTCTTTGATCATGGTGCCGAAGCCTTAGTCATAGGAGACTACCTAACAACCAAGGGTGAAATAGCAAGTCGCGACATAGAAGAGCTTAAAAAAAGAGGGTTTAAATTCGCCTCAATCTGCCACTGAAATTTCTTTTAATAAGTCAAAAGCCGAACTTAAAACCATCAAATTTAAGTTTGGCTCATTAATAAAAACATAACCGACCTTAAGATATAATTTTTGTTTTTTAAGCTTAATATTTAAACACAAGGTGATTTGGTTTTGCAAACAGACGGAGCAAGCGGACTTAGCATACTTATTGTTTTAGCATTTATCATATTTACATCACCATATTTTTCAAAAATTCTAAGAATTCCAATCGCTCCTATTGAGATTATTTTAGGCTCTATAGCAGGTTATCTAGGACTAATAGGATATAACGACATCTTTCATATAGTTAGCGAAGTAGGATTTTTTTATCTTATGTTTCTTGCGGGCACAGAAGTCGATCTTAAGCTCTTTTTTACTATCGACAAAAAGATTTTAAAAGCCGGAATTGTCTATATTTTGATACTATACCTGCTCTCGGCACTTCTTACCTTTGGATTTGATTTAAACAGATTGTTTATTTTAATTATCCCTATTATGGCAGTCGGCATGATATTTACACTCTTTAAAGAGTACGGCAGAGAAGAAGAGTGGCTAAATATAGGCATGCTAATAGCCTCCATAGGAGAGGTTATTAGCATCATCTTGCTTACATTTGTGGGCGCTTATATGAAATTTGGAGCAGGTAGTGAGCTACTATTTTCTATCATATATTTAGTAGGATTTTTAATATTTAGTATGATAGGATTTAAAATTTTAAATGTTCTATTCTGGTGGTATCCTCAACTTAAAGTGATCTTAATGCCGTATTACGATAACTCAGAAAGAGATATTAGGCTCTGTATGGCACTATTTTTCAGCATAATCGCTTTGATGCTCTATCTAAATTTAGAGATAGCGTTTGGCGCATTTGTCGCAGGAACCTTTATCGCATCGTTTTTTGATCACAAAAAAGACCTGCCTCACAAGCTTGCAAGCTTTGGTTTTGGCTTTTTAGTACCTACATTCTTCGTATACATCGGATCTACGTTTAAATTAAATGCCTTTATGATAGATGGGGTGGTAAAAGATGCGGCTTTGATAGTAGGAGTAATGATAGGATTTAGGATTATTTCTAGCTTTGTATTTTTAAATATCTTAGGCTTTAAAAAAATGATACTTTATGCACTATCTCACTCTATGCCGCTTACTCTTCTCATAGCTGTTGCTACCATAGCTCACAAGTCAAACAATATCAGTGAAAATTTTTATTTCTCTTTCATACTAGCAAGTCTAACTCAGGCTATAATAGTCACCATAGGTATTAAAATTATTATGGGTTATAAAAATAAAAGTTTAAAAACGTAAACCAAAGGAGCCAGGATGTCAAATACAGTTACGCTTACCGACAACAGAAACGGCAAGAGCTACGAATTTCCGATTTTACAAGGCACAATGGGGCCAGATGTCATAGATATATCGACATTTTTTACAGATACGGGCATGTTTACTTTTGACCGCGGATACACCTCAACCGCGATGTGTCGCTCATCTATCACCTACATAGACGGGCTTAAAGGCGAGCTTATGCACCGCGGATATGACATAGCATATCTTGCCGAAAACAAGACATTTTTAGATGTTGCTTACCTGCTTTTAAACAAAGAGCTTCCAAACGAAAAAGAGTATGATGATTTTAGGCTTGAGCTTAAAAAGCGCTCGTTTATACACGAAGGCATGCTTAAAATTTTTGACGCTTTTCCTAGCAAGGCTCACCCTATGGCGATCTTGCAAGCTAGCGTTTCTGCGCTTAGTGCGTTTTATTTTGACCATCTTAACATGGATAAACCAGAAGAATACCACGAAATGGCTATGCGCATAATCGCCAAAATCCCTACCATAGCAGCATTTAGCTACCGCTACTCTCGCGGACTTCCGATCATTTATCCAAATTTAGACCGCGGCTTTACGGAAAATTTCCTCTACATGATGAGAAGCTATCCATATGAGCATGTGGATCTAAAACCTATCGAAGTAAAGGCGCTTGATACTGTATTTATGCTGCATGCCGATCACGAGCAAAACGCTTCAACCACGACCGTTCGCACGGTTGGCTCAACTCACGCCCACCCTTACGCTTGCATATCAGCAGGTATCGGAGCGCTTTGGGGCTGGGCGCACGGCGGAGCAAACGAAGGCGTCATACGCCAGCTTGAGGAGATAGGCTCGGTCGCAAATGTAGAAAAATACATCGCTCGCGCAAAAGACAAAAACGATCCATTTAGACTCATGGGCTTTGGTCACCGTGTCTATAAGAATTTCGACCCGCGCGCAAGAGTGCTTAAAAAGATGTGCGATCAGCTGTTTGATGAGATCGGTATCAATACCGAGCTTTTAAAAATCGCCAAAAAGATCGAAGAGATCGCGCTTCAAGATGAGTATTTCATCTCACGCAACCTCTATCCGAACGTGGATTTTTACTCCGGTCTTATCTTAAAGGCACTGTCTATACCAAATGATATGTTTGCTGTTATTTTCGTTATCGGAAGAACTCCGGGCTGGATAAGTCAGTGGATAGAGCTAAAAGAGCAAGATACGATTAAGATAGTTCGCCCTAGACAGCTTTATATCGGAGAGACAAATCGAACGCCGAAGTGATTTTTAAACCTGCGCAAAGCACAGCAACTTATAACGTCGCCCTAGGCGGGGGTTAAAGGGGGCGTAGCGGGCCTCGTAACTCTGAGCAACCGCCCCCCCCCCTTTGATAAAAATCAAAGTGGGCAAAGTTTAAATTTTTAAGCTGATTGCCTTATGCCATATCTATAAATTTGGATTAAAATGAAAGACCTGAATTTTTTACTTGAACTAGCCAAAAGCGCCGCCTTTGAGGGCGGAAAAGAGATTTTGAAATTTTATCAAAGTAGCGAAATTTTAATGCCTATTAATAAAAAAGATGAGGCACGCGCTTACGAAATTTACATAAAGCCCGACAAATCGCCTGTAACCCAAGCGGACTTAGCCTCAAACGATAAAATTTTTGAAATTTTAAGCAAAAGCGGCTTGCCTATTTGCTCGGAAGAGAAAATTTTAGATGAAAACGCAAGCGAATTTTGGCTCATCGATCCACTTGACGGCACAAATGACTTTATAAGCGGAGTTGGTGAATTTTGCGTATGTATCGCGCTTATTCAAAACTATCGCCCTATTCTTGGAGTGATTTACGTGCCTATCTCAAATGAAATTTATTTTGCCGCAAAAGGTCTTGGCACACATTATGAAAAGCTTAAGAATTTTAGCTCTATTCAAGATCAGATCGCTTCATTTTCAAAGCAAAATTTAGCAAACAAATCCCAAAAACGAATAGCTATAAGCAGATACGGCAAAAACAAAATTCCGCTTCTACTCAGCCAAAAGCTAAATTTAGAGCCTCTTCACTTAAGCTCGGCTATCAAATTTTGCAAAATCGCTGAGGGTATGGCTGAAATTTACGCTAGATTTAGCCCAAGTTCTATCTGGGATAATGCAGCAGGCGAAGTTATAGCTAGCGAAGCGGGTGCCGTGATGATAGATCTAAAAACTCAAAATCCACCGCTTTATCAAACTTCAAATTTAAAAAGCAATGAATTTGTCGTTATCTCAAAAGAGTTTTTAGACCAAAAAGATGAAATTTTAGCTTTTATAAAAGAGCAAATTTAACCAAGTCAAAACTGTGCGAGTTTATTAAGCCTCATCAAATTTAATACGCGGATTTATCTTTAGCTCGCTAAATTTCACAAACTCTTTTTTCAGGTATTTTTCACGCCCTGCTCTAGCTATCATGGCAGCATTATCAGAACAAAATTTAAGCGGTGCAAGCAGAAGCTCACACTCAAATTTAGAGCATAAATTTTCGATTCTTGAGCGTAAATTTAGATTTGCACTTGCGCCTCCAACCACACCAAAACGTTTAAATTTTCGCTCTTTAAAAACTTTTTCAAGCTTATTCATAATGTGCTTGCAAGCGGCATTTTCAAAGGCGTAGCAGATGTCGCTGATATCTTGCTCGCTTAAATTTCCGCTCTCTTTTAGCTTTTCTATCTCGACTCTAACCTGATTTTTAAGCCCAGAAAAGCTATATGCCATGCGAGGATCTCCAAGAAGCGGCACGGTAAAGCTAAATCTTTCCTTGCCGTTTTTAGCCGCTTTTTCGACCTCTGCACCACCCGGATAGCCAAGATCAAGCATCTTAGCAACCTTATCAAAGCTCTCGCCAAAGCTATCGTCCATAGTCGAAGCAAGCAGCTTGATATCACCCTTTTCATCTATATCAAGTATCATAGTATGTCCGCCACTAACAAGCATCACCCCAAGCGGGAAGCGTGCCTCGCTTTCTAAAAATAGCGAGTAGATGTGTCCGATAAGGTGATTTACGGCTATTAAAGGCACATTTAGCGAGATACTAAGCGCCTTTGCCATGCTAACTCCGCCCACCAAGCTTACGGTAAGCCCCGGCTCGTTTGTCACGGCGATAGCCTTGATGTCCTTGAAATTTGGCCTTATCTCTTCAAGCAGCTTCGGCAAAGCGGCGGTATGAAGCCTGGCGGCAAGCTCAGGCACCACTCCGCCAAATTTCGAATGCTGCTCGTCTTGAGAAATTTTTTTATGGTAGATAAGCTTTAAGCTTTTGATGTCAAGCAAAGCAACAGAGCTATCGTCACAACTGCTTTCGATACCTAAAATCACCGTTAAAATCCTTCATAATGTTTGGTTTTTGGCAGCACTAAATTTAATACTATGCCGACTACCGCTCCAAGACCAACGCCTGAAAAGCTAACCAGACCAAAGTCAAGCAGCATTCCGCCGATAGCACAAACAAAAATAAGCGCTACGATTATCATATTTCTTGGCTCTGCCAAATCGACATTATGCTTGATAAGCGTCTCAATACCCACAGAAGCGATGATACCAAAAAGTAGTAGCATAATACCACCTACAACAGGAGTCGGGATAGTGGCAAGCACTGCGCCAAGTTTGCCTACAAAGGCAAGCAGTATTGCAGTAATCGCAGCAAATGTCATAATAGCCGGGTTGTAAGCTTTAGTGATGCTAACAGCTCCAGTAACTTCAGAGTAGGTAGTGTTTGGAGGTCCACCAAAGCAAGCCGCAAGGCTTGTGGCAAGCCCGTCACCAAGAAGGGTGTTTTTAAGCCCAGGGTTTTCTAAGAAATTTTCTTTAGTGACGTTGCTGATGGCAAGCATATCGCCGATGTGCTCGATAGCAGGCGCAATAGCGATAGGAATCATATAAATAATAGGCTCAAATTCAAACGTAGGTGCGGTGAAATTTGGTATCCTAAACCAAGCGGATTCAAAAATCGGAGTAAAATTTACCATGCCCATAAAAAAAGATACGATATATCCCACGACAATTCCAAATAAAATCGGAATCAATCTAAACATCCCTTTGGCAAACATCATCACGCAAATAGTCGCAATCAATGATATAAACGCTACTATCATCGCCTCATTTTGAGTATACATAGCCTCATTTCCCTTGCCCATAGCCATATTAACAGCCGCAGGTGATAGAATAAGTCCTATAGTTACAATCACCGGCCCAACAACTACAGGAGGAAGCAGTTTATGCAAAAACGACTCCCCTTTAAATCTAACCAAAAGACTTAAAATCACATAGAAAAATCCCGCAAATACTATGCCGCCCATAGTAGCGGAAATCCCCCATTTTTCGATACTAAAAGTAATGGGAGCAATAAAAGCGAAACTAGAAGCCAAAAAGATCGGCGGCACATTTTTGCGTGTAACAAACTGAAAAAGCAAGGTTCCAATACCCGCCGTAAAAAGCGCCACAGAGGTATCAAGCCCCGTTAAAATCGGCACTAAAACGAGCGCGCCAAACGCCACGAATAAAAACTGAACACCTATTAGGCTGTCTTTTAGTCTAAATTTATATCCCTCATACCTATTTTCCATTCAATTCCTTTTGCTAAGCTCTTTTTGCGTCCAAATTTCAACCTCTTTATCAACTTCAAAAACATCATCTAAATTTGAAATTTTGATATCTTGAAATTTCTTAACGCCAGATAAAGTTACCCTTGAAATATCTAAAAATCCACACTCGCCTTTTAAAAATTTATAGACACAACTCTCATTGGCTCTATTTACAACTACACCTAAATCAGGATTATTAAGAAGCTGCTCTTTAAGCGCAAAAATCGGATATTTTTTCAAATTTATCTTATGAAATTTGATGTTTTTAAGTGCGAGCAGATCTAAACTTGCAGTGATTTGCGAACCTAAATCCCGTTTATTTAAAATAGCATGCGCTATCGCTAAACTCATATCGGTTTTTGAAAGGTGCGCGCTAGTTGAGCCGTCTTTAAACGCCACAAGTGCGTGTATCATCGACGTTGGCTCGATCACCGCGTCTATCTTATCCGTGCCAAAGAGCCAAAAGGCTTCCAAAACCTCAAAGAGCTTATTTGCCATCGTGGCACTATCTATCGTGATTTTAGCTCCCATATCCCAGTTTGGATGCTTTAGCGCGTCTTTTGCCTTTACATTTTTTAGCGCTTTTATAGGCGTTTTATAAAACGCTCCTCCGCTTGCCGTTATGATGAGTCTATCAACAGGAGTTTTATTTTCAAGTAGAAATTTAAGCCCGAAGTGCTCGCTATCTATCGGATTTATCGCTTTTGTGTCTAAAAATTTACCACCTACAACAAGGCTTTCTTTATTTGCAAGAGCTAGTTTTTTGCCTAAATTTTGGATTTTAACACTCGGAGCAAGCCCTGCAAAGCCCACAAGAGAGTTTATCACAAGATTGGATTTGCAGGCTTCAAGCATATCTAAGATGCCTTTTTCTCCTACAAAAACTTGCTTATGTTTAACAAATTTGGCTAACTTTTCATCATTTATACAGACAAATTTGGGATTAAATTTTAAAATTTGCTCGTTTAAAAGCTCGTAGTTTGAGTTGCAACTAAGCGCTTCAACTTCTATATCGAATTTAGCAGCCAAATTTAGGCTGGTTTTGCCTATGGAACCGGTTGATCCTAAGACTACCACGAAAGCATCCAAAGCATCGCAACTACGCCAAACAGATACCCGTCTATCCTATCAAGCATTCCGCCGTGTCCTGGAAATATATCTCCGCTATCTTTTACACCGGCATTTCGCTTTAAATAGCTCTCAAACAGATCTCCCCACACTCCAAATGCCGCTACAAAAAGGCTTGTAAGCAGGCTATGCAAAATATCTTCAGTAACAAAATACCCAAAAAAAGCACCTACGAAAGAACCCACAAAAATTCCACCGGCTACACCCTCCCAAGTCTTATTTGGAGAGGTTGGACTAAAGGCTCTTTTGCCGTAAAATTTGCCTATAAAGTAGGCTCCGCTATCGCAGGCGACGACTGTTAAAATCATCCAAGCAAGATATGCGATGCCAAATTCTGAATAGAGCATCCAAATAAGAAATATTGGCGTCATTGGATATAAAAAAGGTAAAACCGATCTTAGGCTCTCGCTTTTAAAATGTGCCAATACGCTAAGTACCAACAAAACACTTAAAATCGCTATAAATACCGGGTTTGAAAATGGAGCCAGAAGATAAAAAATCATAGCTATTATGACCAAAGCCTTCTCTTTTAATCCATAAAGCTTTTCGCTTTCTACAAATGAAAAGAATAAAACAATGCCTAAAATTATGAAATTTAAAAGATAGCTATCTATGATAAAAATAGCTAAAACCGCCAGAAATAATGCAACTCCTGTGATTATACGTGTTTTCATGGGTTTCCTTTAATTGGAAATTCTATAAAAACTTTGCTTATATTTTAATATCTAAGATCGGTCTTTCCTCTTCATCCTCGATATTGCCATCATCATCAGTCTCTTTATCGCTTAAATTTTTTTGTTCCCCATCATCAAAAACACTCTCTTCTTGATCGCTTTTGGATTTTTCATGCTGATGTTGCGGATCTATCCTGTATGTCTCCTCGGTCGGGCGCACTTGCGCAACCTCTTCGTTTTTTTCGTCATTTAGAGTCATTGCGGCCAAATTTTGTAAATCAAATCTATTTTGCACCTCGGCCTGTTTATTTGAGACGATATTCATATTTTGGTTGATAAAAATAGTATTTCCGATAGGCGTTACAGGCATTTTATCTCCTTTTACTCTTTTACTACTACTATCGTCTTAAAATCTGTATAGTTTACATTAGCACCCTCATTCATCTTGACATTTGCCCTTTTTGTATAATCCACTTCGTAATTTCCGGCTCCATTTACGCTAAATTCCACACAAAGCTTAGCTGCGAATCTTAAAACTTCCTCGCTAGGCGACATTTTTGCCGTTTTGATTATAACGTGAGCCGAGGCAATATCTTTTAAATGAAGCCATACGTCATCTTTTTTGGCGCTTTTTAAAAGAGCTATATTGCCTTTCTCGTTTCTGCCAACCAAGATTTTATAATCACTTATGAAAAAGCTCTCAACTCCATCACTATTATCATCTTTTTGCTTTGATTGAGTCTTTTTAGGATATAAAATTTCAAGTTCGCTTAATGTCTTCGCATTTTGTATCAAATTTAGCAAATTTTGATAAAAGCTTAATTTTTCCTCTAAATTTGCCCTCTCATTTATTATGCCGATTGATTTTTGTTTAAGTCTTTTTGATTTTGCAAAAAATAAATTTGCACTGTTTTTCGGGGTGTCCGGGATAGAAAATTTTAGGCTTTGTCCGCTAAAATCGATTAAATTTAACTCTCTGTCAAAATCTTTTAAATGATGTAAATTTGCTAAGATTATAGTTGCATTTTTACTTAAAATTTCACTTTGGTTTGCTAACTCATCTGAGCTTTCAAGAGCGCTTATGCTCTCTTTTAAAGATTCTGTTTTTTTTATAATTTGAGCCGATTTTATATCTTTTAAATTTGCTAAATTTTTACTGCTAAACTTATCAAATTCATCTTTGAAAAACTGCTCAAAGTCACTTATTTTATCAACCTCTTTTTCCTTTATCTCTATTGGTTCAAGCTGGACTAAAACTTTGCCTGGTTTTACCTGCCTTAAACTATTTTCAATATGTCTTAAAGCCTCGATTATAACGCCATTTTCATCGGTTATTATCGCGTTTGTAAAACGTCCGGTAAATTCCAAAAAAAGATGATTTGTAACACTCTTATATGAGCCCTCCTGAACGCAAACAAACTCTAAAATTCTATTACTTTCAAGAGTTTTTACACTTAAAATTTTAGAGTTTGAAAATCTTTTTTTTAGAGCTATATCAAATGGAGCTTTGTATTCTTTTATAGCGATAAAATCGTCATTTGAGTAGATAGACGAGGATGATTTGCTAAGGTCAAAAAATAGAGCAAATTTAGAATCAAACTGTATCAAAATAGCCATATCCGAGGCTCTTTTGATACCTGTAATTTTTCTAAATTTAGCCAAATATGTTTCAATCTGTTTTAAATATGCGTATTTCATAGCCGTCATTATACGAAAAATTAGCAAAATTTTGATAAAATCGGGCAAATTTTAAGTTGTGATATAAACAACAGACACAATATCTTTAGCCAAATTTAAAGAGATTACTTAAAAGGAATCCCATGAAACAAACTATCACTGAAAAAATTTTCTCAGATCACTTAGGGCGCGAGGTATCGGCCGGAGAGATCATAGAGTCAAAAATAGATATGGTTATCGGCAACGACATAACAACACCGATTTCTATCAAACAATTCGAAAGAAGCGGAGCAAAAAAAATGGCAAATCCTGACGGATTTTGTATCGTCATGGATCACTATATCCCTGCTAAAGATATTTTAAGCGCAAATCAGGCCAAAATTTCACGAGAATTCGCCTATAAACACGATCTAAAAAACTATTTTGACGAGAAAGATATGGGTATAGAGCACGCCCTACTTCCTGAAAAGGGCCTTGTAGTCCCAGGAGATGTGATCATCGGAGCGGATTCTCACACCTGTACTCACGGTGCACTCGGGGCATTTTCTACAGGTATGGGCTCAACAGATCTAGCTTATGCGATGATAACAGGCAAAAATTGGTTTAAAGTGCCACCAACTATAAAAGTAATTTTTAAAGGCAAGCTTGGCGCACACGTTTATGGTAAAGACCTAATCCTTGAAATAATCCGCCGTATAGGTGTAGATGGAGCTCTATATAAGGCTCTTGAATTTAGCGGAGAGGTTATAGATAACCTTGATATGGATGGGCGCTTTTCTATGTGTAATATGGCAATAGAAGCCGGTGGAAAAAGCGGAATAATAGCCGTAGATGAGACTACAAAGGAGTTTTTAAAAGATAAAACTATGCGCGCCGAGCCAAAATTTTTCTATTCCGATGACGGCGCAAAATATGAGCAAATAATAGAAATAGACGTGACAAATCTTGATCCTATTATAGCATATCCTTTTTTACCGAGCAATGGAAAGAGTGTAAGAGAGGCGGTCAAAGATGATCTGGCAATAGATCAGGCATTTATCGGCTCTTGCACAAACGGTAGATTGAGCGATCTTAGGATAGCTGCTGAAATTTTAAAAGGCAGAAAGGTGGCTAGAAGAACAAGGCTCATAATCACGCCGGCAACACAAAAAATAGCTCTGCAAGCCCAAAAAGAAGGACTTATGGACATCTTCGTAGAGGCAGGAGCCGTCGTTAGCAATCCTACATGCGGAGCGTGCCTAGGAGGATATATGGGAATTTTGGGTGTTGGAGAAAGATGCGTAAGCACCACAAATAGAAATTTTGTAGGTAGAATGGGTGATAGAACCAGCGAGGTATATTTAGCCAATTCGGCTGTAGCAGCAGCTTCAGCAGTGGCAGGAAAGATAGCTGATCCAAGGGATTTATAACACACTATTTCGTGAGCAGATTTAAAATTTATCATAAATTTTTAAATCTGCTCACGAAGCCTGCATATAAATTTTATTGATTTTGAAATTTTGCTAGAATACCGATTAAAAATAGTCTGAAATTTAAGGAAAAAGATGAAAAATTGCGTTATTTTAGCAGGTGGCAAAAGCTCCAGAATGGGCAGAGATAAGACTCTGTTGCCATTTAAAGGCTTTGCCACGCTTACGCATTTTCAAGTGGATAAATTTAGCCAAATTTTTAAAAACGTCTTTGTAAGCTCAAAATTTGATAAATTTGATCCGCCGTTAAGGCTTATCAAAGATAAGATAAGCGATGATTTTTCACCGATGCTAGCACTTTTTAGCATACTTTCTAGTTTTAAAAACGAATATGTATTTATAATCCCTGCAGACATGCCATTTGTCAATGAAAACACCATAAAAGAGCTTTATAAATTTACAAATGAATTTGATATAGTAGTGCCTATGGATGACTCTCACACACACTCTCTTTGCGGGTTTTTTAATGCAAATTTAGCCGATATCGCAAAAGAGCTATATGAGCAAAAAGAGCATAAAATAGGGATTTTACAAAGCAAATGCAGATGCAAAAAGCTAAAATTTCAAGATAAAAAAGAGTTTTTTAATATAAACTATCCAAACGAATATGAAGCGGCTACAGGAGAAAAAATATGAAATTTATATATATATTGCTATTTTTGTGCATAAATTTAGTAGCAAGTAGCACTCAAGAGCTCTATGACAAGGCGGCTAATCTTGAAAAGCAAGGAGATATAAAAGGAGCTCTTGAGTACTATAAATTAGCTGCCAAATCAGTGCTGGACAATAATACTAGCAAACAAGAGCTAGGAATTATCGCGCCAAACAATACAGTAGCTCAAATTTTAGAAAACAGCAACGAGACAAATGATAAACACTTATGGGAATCTTACGAGAGTGCAAAGCCTTACAACTTAGATGAAATTTTAGGTATAAAAATGCACCACTTAAACTATATTCTACCGGCCTCAGTCGCTTTTAAAGACGTGGAGGGAAGAAGGAAATTTGAGACAAATTTCCAAATCAGCCTTCAAAAGCCAATACTTTATAACGTTTTTGATCTAAACGAAACCATCTCGTTTGGTTACTCTCAAGAATCGTGGTGGCAGACCGCAAAGAGCTCTACTCCTTTTCGTGAGACAAACTATAGGCCTGAGCTGTTTATCACATTTCCTACAAAAATACCGTTTTTGCAAAGCCTAGACTATTTAAGATTTGGACTTTTGCACGAAAGCAACGGGCAAGGAGGTGAAAAATCAAGATCATGGAATAGAATTTATGCAGAGGCTAAATTCTATATCAATAACTTATTGATAATTCCTCGTGCATGGATTAGACTGCCTGACCCTGACGGCGCGGACGATAATCCAGATATTGAAAAATACATAGGAAAAGCCGATGTGACACTTGCTTATCCATACAAAAGACATATGCTAACCGCAACGATAAGAAACAACTTACAATTTGATAGCACTAACAAGGGCTCTTTTGAGCTTGGATGGCTATTTCCGTTTGGGCAATCAGGAGTTTACGGATACGTAAAATACTTTAGCGGATATGGTGAGAGCCTTATAGACTACGATAGGCGTAGAGATAAGATAGGTATTGGTTTTGCTCTAGTGAAATAAAAAAGTAACTTATTTATCATCTGTTTTTAAATTTAAATTATACTTTTGAAAAATTATTCAAAAGGAACAAGAATGAAAAAATTTATCAAATTTTCTGTTTTAGCAGCGCTTTGCGCAAGCTTTTTAAATGCAGCAAGCTATGAAATAGATAAATCTCATAGCGACTTGGGATTTATGGTTAGACACCTAAAAATTTCAAAAGTTCGAGGAAATTTTCAACAATATAATGCCTTAATCGACTATGATAAAGCATCAAATGAGCTAAAAGCACTTGAGGTTAGCATAGACGCAAATTCTATCAATACACAAAATCAAAAGAGAGACGAGCATTTAAAGAATAATGATTTTTTCGATACGCCTAAATTTGACAAAATCACATTTAAAATGACTAAATTTGAAAAAGAAGGTTCAAACGAAGGTAAAATTTATGGTGACTTAACCATAAAAGGTGTTAAAAAGCCTATTAAGCTAGACTTTGAGTATCATGGAGATAGTAAAAACATGAGCGGCGCAGAGGTAATAGGCTTTAGTGTAAATGGGGATTTAAAAAGAGAGGATTTTGGCATAGGTGAAAAATTCCCTGATGCAATGGTTTCAAACAAAGTTGAGCTTAAAATAGAAGTAGAAGCTAAAGCGAAATAATATAATAAATATGTCTGCCAAGGAGGCAGGCATATCAAAAAGTTATAATTTATAAAGCCTTATTACTTGCTCGCAAACTCGCCTTATGTTCTCTCTTGTAGTATTTTCATCCATTGCTTCATTGAGAGTCATAGGCTCATTTAAGATACTGAAAAACGCGTCTATTCCCTTTTGATTACAGTTTCTTGCCTCTTCTTTTACACATCCAGCTATAGCAATGACTGGCTTATTATGCTTTTTAGCTATTTTTGCAACACCTATAGGTGTCTTGCCCATAGCACTCTGATAGTCCATTCTACCTTCGCCGGTTATTACCAGATCAGCTTTTTTAATCTCATCCTCAAGCCTAATTTCTTCTGTAATAATATCAATTCCTGACTTTAGCTTGGCGTTTAGATAGCTAACAAATCCAAACCCCAATCCTCCGGCAGCGCCTGCACCTTTAAAATTCCAAAATTCGCTAGAAAAATACTCACTTGTGGCGCTTGCAAAACTTATAAGTCCTGCATCAAGCTCTTTTACCATCTGCTCATTAGCTCCTTTTTGAGGTCCATAAATGTAAGCGGCTCCGTTTTTACCAAAAAGAGGATTGTCAACATCACAGGCTATTAAAAACTCGCACTCTTTAAGCTCTGGCAACACATTAGATTCTGAAATTCTAGTGATTTTTATCAAATTTTCACCGATTCCTTCTAACAAATTACTGTCTTCATCATAAAATTCATATCCAAGCGCACTTAGCATACCTGTTCCTGCGTCATTGGTTGCACTTCCGCCTATACCTATTATAAACTTTCTTGCACCCTTATGAATCGCATGAAGTATCATCTGTCCAAAACCATATGTGCTAGTCTTCATAGGATTTCTGCGATTTGGCTCTACAAGAGTAAGTCCGCTTGCGCTTGCCATTTCCAATATTCCAAGATCTCCTGCCAAAGCGTATCTAGCAGGGATTTTCTCGCCTAGTGGATTTTGAACTATCGCGTCTACATAAGTTCCGCCAAGCGCATCCGCAAGAGCTTCTACACTTCCCTCTCCGCCATCTGCTATAGGCTTTACTATAACCTCATCACATAAGTTTTTTATGCCTTCTTTTACTGCTTTGCCAACCTCAAGTGAGCTGAGCGATCCTTTAAAAGAATCTACCGCGACCAAAACCCTCATAATTTCTCCCTAAATTTATAAATTCCAATGGCTAAATTTGGAAATAAATACCAATTTTAGCCAAAAATGCAATATTTACAAACTATAGCAATATAAGTGAAGCTATCCATACGGTTAAAATACCTACAAGACCCATTATTAGCGTAAGAGTAGTTTGAGTTTTATATCCTTGCTCGGGCGTCATCTGGCTGAAGTTGGTTACAACCCAGAAATAGCTATCATTGGCATGAGAAACTGTCATCGCACCAGCAGCTATAGCCATTACGGTTAGCACCGCGCCCATCTCCGTAGTAAGACCCAAAGTAGCCATCATAGATGTTCCATCGGTGAAAAGTCCCATAATAGCAGCCGTTGTAGTAAGAGCTACTGTTGAGCTTCCTTGTGCGGTTTTTATGATAGCCGAGATAATAAACGGGAAAAATATGCCTACAGAGCCTATTATATGAGCATTTTGTTTCATAAATTCAACAAATCCGGCTTCTGCAATAACTTTGCCAAGAACACCGCCTGCCGCAGTTATAAATAAAATCGGACCCACTATTTTCAAAGTGTCGTTTGTCATTAGATTGAATTCGCCAATCTTGCCTGTTTTTGCTAGTAATACAACAGCAAAAATTACACCTATACCAAGAGCTATTACAGGGTTTCCCAAAAACAGCATAAAATTTGCAAAACCGCCTTGAAGTTTAGCCATCTTCACAATTGAACCAAGTGCCATTAAGACAATAGGAGCAAAGATAGGGGCAAGGCTTAAAAAAGCACTTGGTAGCACACCATGACTTTTAATAATCTCATCATAGCTCTTTCCAATATCTTGCATATCCTCTTTTAAAGTTATCTTAGTTCCTATGTATTTTGCATAGGCGTATGCAGCAATAAGAACAGGTATAGACACTACCATGCCAACCATAATCACTAATAGTAAATTTCCACCGACACCTACAAGTCCCGCTGCAGCAATAGGTCCCGGAGTAGGAGGAATAAATACGTGAGATGTATAAAGACCTCCTGATAGTGCTACAGCCATACCGACAGGATTCGCACTTATCTTTTCTTTGATGGCGCGACGAATTGGGTCAAGTACAACAAATCCACTATCGCAAAAAACTGGAATTCCAACAATCCAGCCCATGATAAGCATCGCCATTTCAGGTCTTTTCTCGCCAACACATTTTATAACAATATCTGCTAATTTCAGCGCTGCGCCTGTTTTTTCCAGCGCCATACCTATAAGCGCACCAAAAATAATAACTATGCCTATACTTTTAAATATTCCACTAAATCCATTTCCTATAATACCAGGAATTTTAGCAAGATCAATGCCAGCTACTATAGCAAGAGCTAAAGATACAACCATAATAGCAAGAAATGGATGAACTCCGACTTTGGATATAAGCCATATCATCAAAGCGATAGCTATAAGAAAACACACGATTAAACCAATACCACCCATAAAAGCTCCCTATGATATAAATTACATCCTAGATATTACCAAAAAACATATTGAAAAGACTTTAAAATTATATTTTTAATTGAATTTTATTTTGAAAAGCAAAATAGAAAAATAATAAAATTCCCCCGCTTGTCAGCAGGGGAATTTGTAGCAGGGATTAAAAATTAAAATTTAAGCTATAAAAGCGTAAATCATCATAAACAAGAACACCATACCAGTAATTAGCATAGCGTAACCTGCAAGTTTGGCAAGCAGAGAGTATGAAGCAAACTTGTCCTCTTTTTCGATAAGCTTTTCTAGCATTCCGTTCTTCATCAAGCGGTCATACCACTTGCTTCTTTCTTGTCTCATCTCTTCGGCAGTTAGGCTTCCTGAGAAGATTACCGTATCCATTGGGAAGCGGTCTGCTCTAAAGTGAGTATTAAAGAAGTGGATAGCGAAGATAAATCCTGTCGCTAGCAACGCTTCGTCTGAGTGAACTAGAGTTGATAGGTTGATCATCCATCCCGGTAAGAAGTTACCAAACCAGTTAGGGAACCATAATATAAGACCTGAAAGTCCTATGATAAACATACCCCAGAACACCGCAAGGTAGTCGAATTTCTCCCAGTATGTCCAGCGGTCAAACTGAGGTCTTTCGCCCTTACCGATAAACCACATGAAGTGATCTTTCATATCTCTAAAGTCTTGAAGATTTGGCATCAAGCTATCTTCACCAAATATTTTAAATTTGCCTAGGTTCATCATGATCTCAGCTATGTGGCTGAAGAACACTGCAAACATTATTACCGCTGATATATGGTGAATTTGAGTAGCCATGATAGGTCCGCCCATTAAATTCATCATATCTTGAGCCCAAGGAGCCGTATAGAATTTTTGCGGCAAACCCGAGAATGCAAGTCCAAGGAACGATGCAGCCATAAAGAAGTGTTGCCACATATGGAATGCGCTAAAGCGTTTTACCTTAACTCTATCGTGGTGAGCTGCTTCTCTTGCTTTTTTCCAAGCGACCGGATTTTCAAGTCTCATTCTGATTAGTCTAATCGACCACAAGAATGTATGGAAACCAAAGAATGCAAATACCGCTATCACAAGACCTGTCATAAATATATACGCAGAGTGAAGCAGCGGGAATTTCTCGCCATCGGTATGGTCTGCGTGAGCTACGAAGCTAACGAAATTTGCGTTTGCGTTAGGGTGACACTCAGAACATGTCTTGATACGATTTTCTGTCATAGCTAGAGTCGATCTAGGATCGTCGATCTTAAATACGTTGTGTGTTCCGTGACAATCAAAACACGCAGCAACCCTTGGTGCTTCACCAGGTTTATTTAATAGCAGTGCTTTACCATGGAATGTATCATGATAATGCTTTTGTTGTTCTTCGTGACAAGAACCGCACTTTTGCTCGCTAAGCTGTTTGATATCAAGATGCATTTTAGCACCAGCTGTGTGCACAGAGTGACAATCACTACAATTTGGAAGCTCTTTATCAGGAGCTAAATTTTTATGAGCGTTCTCATCGTGAACACTGCCCATAAAGTCTTTTTTGACATCTTTATGACAGCTCATACAATTGTCGTTTACAAATGCCTTATCTTTAAAAAGCTCTTCACGTTGCTCTTTTGAAGCAAATGGAATTTTATCTGAGCTATGGCAATCTCTACAAGATGGAATTTTTCCAAAAAGCATACCGCCGTGGATTCCATCATCGTAATCTTCTATCTTCTCTTTTGTTAATTGTTTCCTAGCTTTGCCAGGTTTTTCAAATTTATTTCCAGCTATAATCCATCCCTCTATACCATCATTTAGAATATAGAGATTTTCATAGCCTTGACTTTTAGCAACTTTTGCTGCAACGCTACTATCAAAACTCATTCTGTTATCACAGTAAAATATCAAATGAGCTTTTTTATCTTTTGGCAATAGCGATATGTTTAAATCATCTGCATTATTTAAGATCGCACCAGGAATGTGCCCGGATATACGACCAGCCGGTGAACTCATATCAATAAAGTATGTATCTTTTTGACCAAGCATCTTCTCGGCTTGATTTATACTAAGAGATTTTGCGCCCTCAATACCGAAATTCAGAGGCGAATCCATATTAGCAAAAAGATTATGAGATATCACTAAAGCAAAAAGTATCATAAATCTCATACACAATCCATACATATTCTTTCCTTTTTATAATCTCGATGAAATCATCAAGTTATAGCGGGTGAGGCTTAAAAGAAAGCCTCACGAGCCGTTTGATTTATTTTGTTCTACCTTCTAAGATATCAGTTGCTTGCTCAACGTAAATCAAAGCTTCATCAACTAGTTTTAAAGAATATTTAGGACCGTGAACGCCCCAAGAGCCGTCTTTTTGTACTTTATCTAGTATATCTTGCGCTTGTTTTGCAAAAGATATAATTCTAGCTTTTTGATCTGTAGATAGTTTTTTATTGTTGCTCATTGCTCTATCTATTTTTCTAAGTCCGATCTCAGCTTTTGAATATCCATCTTTTACAGGCATTTGCCACTCCATAACCAAATCATAGATCATAGCTTGATCTGTAAATTTAAGCTTATCAGGCAATGTTGATTGAACAGGGCTATGGCAACCGCTAGATCCAGGAGCCATTAGGTTAGGATCGCTAAAGCTTGTTCTACCGCATGACCACATCAAGTCAACGAAGAATCTTCCGTTTTCATCTCTATCAAGTGTCCAGCCTTTTACGGTCATAGGATCTCTTGGTTTGCCTTCAGGTGGGTTGATTGATTTTCTATCTTTATCAACCATGATGTTCCAGATGTGTGCTGCACGAACGTTATCAAATCCAGCTTTATCAGGGTTTTGAACAGCTGCGAAGTTCTCACAACTCATCATATTAGGCATGTGACATCCTGTACAATTATCTTTAGCGTGAATTCCGCCTTGTTTAAAGAAGCTTTTTTGAACTTCGTGGCAGTCTTCGCAAGTCTTTTTAAGTCCTGTTAGAGTATAGCCATCTTTCCAGTCGTTAGCCGTAACTTCGTGTGGATCGTGGCAAGTACTACATCTCATACCCTCATCGTAGTGAGCGGAGCTGAACATTTGAGCACCCTCTGTTCCGCATGATGGACAAGATGATTTAAAGTATGCGTTAAATTGTTTTCTTGGGTTCTTCTCAGCATCGGCTTTATGCCATGCAAATCTTTGGTGGCATCTTTCGCAGTTACTTGGCATACCAGCACCTCTAGCACCGTACAAGTGAGCACCAGCACCGTGACACTCCTCGCAGCTAATACCTTTTGTTATAGTATGCTCTCTTAATTTCTTAGAATCACCAAGAGCCGCATAAAATTCGTCTTTAGATTTGAAGTCAAATTTAAATGTATGACAAATTTCGCAATATGCACTTGCTGGTTGGAATTTGAAATTCTTTCTATTTGAAGCACCGTATGAGTTCATACCCCACATATGAGAACCGCTCTTACCGAAATCTTCCATTTTGGTAGGGAACCCTGGAGAGAATTCTGCTATCTTTTTAGCCATTTCAGGAGTTAGGAATTTAGCCCATAAAACTGAGTATTGGTTACCACCAGCTACTAGTTTACCGGTAAGATCGCTTAATTTTCCATCCTCAACGTGATATGTACCACGAACTAGCCATTTGTCAAGGAATCCATATTTTGTTCTTGGTGTTCCGATGATAGCAAATACGTCATCAGGCTCGATACCTGTTGTTAGAATAGGAGTTGTAGGAAGTGCTCCAGGAAGTCCTTTTTTAACATCTCCTCCAACTTCATCAAGCTCTTCTGGCCATCTTACGGTTTTAGCGTGACGTGAACGCTCCCATTGCATATATTGAGCGGGGTGGCACTCGCCGCATTTTTTATGTCCAACAAATTTGTTAGGGAAGTCAAGGAATGACTCCATGCCAAGACGATATGTAACAGCAGTATGCTCCATATTATTCTCTTTCGCATAAGCAGGACCTTGGTTTATCTCGATAAACTCTTCAACACGGTCACTTAAGCCGTATTTACCGACCAATCTTCCATCTTTTTCATATTTAAATACAGGGTGATTTTTCTTTAAATACTCCCAATACTCTTTCTCATGTCCAACATAGTCTTCCAATGTTCTTGGTGAAACGCCATCATTTTGGAATGTTTCTCCTTGAACAAAAGGCTCTTCATGCCTGTCCGATGCAGCTAGATTAGGCACAGCGCACATAGCAAGAAAAAAACTACAGGTTATAAATTTTAACCAACCTTGTTTCATCTTATTCTCCTTAATATTTTTTAAAACACAATATATTTTTTAAACAACATAAAATAATCAGTATAGAATCAAAACATCTTATAAAGATGTCTCAATCTTCAAAGAGAGCAGATTAAACCTGTCTCAACCTCGAATACCGCTCTTCTATACCGTTAAAGAGCAACCCCCGCTCTTGCCGACAACCCTCCTTTCACGAGCAAGAGAATTTGTATATAAAACATTTATTTAATAAAATCCTAATACTTTTTATTTTAAATAAATATTAAAATTCTTATGTAATTAAAATTTTTCTTGTTATGTATTTAAAATAAAAAATGCTCTCACTGTTGTTTTGTATAACTTTTATGTAACTTTTTATATATGAGTATTTTTAGTGTTGATACCTAGTATCAATAGTACCAAGTATTACTAAGGTGGTAAATTTTATTTAAAAATATTGAAATATCGTTAATACAGAATAATAAATTATCTGAAAAAAATGTATTAAATTTATACTTAAAGTATAAATAATATTAATTACTAATTATAAAAATATATTAAATAGTGTAATTAATAGTAGTAGAATAAAAAACTTTCATTATGTTACAATTGGAAACATTTTTTTATAGATTCGTAATATATTTTTACTTCAATTTTTAAAATATAAATTACTGAATTATTAACAAATTTAAATTTATTGCTATTAAAATTAGTCTGGAATGTATTTAGGTGTAAATATTGTATACTATTTGTTAACTTTTAAAATATACCCGTTTTCTATATTTTCAATAGTATAGTTGTATTTTTGATCAAGATTTATAGTTGCTCTATAAAATTTATCATGAGCACCAAAGGTTATGCTTTTAAACGCTCCGCAATCAAGCTTGAATGTCTTTGTGTAAAAATTTAAAGAATTGCTAAAGTCTATTACTATTTTCTTATCTCTATCTATTTTAAAATCTCTAATTTTTTTCTCAGAGGTCAAAAACTTAATTTGCATCAAATCAACCTCAAGAGTCATTTTTCTAAAATTTATAGTCTTAATCGGAGTCTGCTTGATATCTTCAACCGGTATTATTACAACATCTTTTAATGGCTCTTTCTTGGTTAAATTTTCATCTACTTTAATCTCTTTTTTAATCTCCTTTTTGAGAGTTGCATTTTCATCTTTTTTTATGGCTTTTATAGCTATCTTTGCCTCATCTTTTGTAACCGATACATCAGTTTTTGTAACCACTGACGGCGTAGCAACTCTAGTCAAAACAAACTCATCTTGCCAATCTATGCTTTTGTTTACATCTATAATCTTTTCTCTTACACTGCCATCTAAATTTTTATATTTTAAAGCAAGCGATATGAATTCTTTGGTGTCGCTTGGGAATTTAATATGTTGCTTATCAAAAGGAGATAGAGTCTCTACTATATTAGTGGTCACGATATTTGTATTTAGTTTACCCACTGGAACAAAAGGATTTTCTCTACCAAAACAAAAACATAAAAATAGTATC